>CAYIMZ010000006.1:19533-22164 GCA_964364695.1 uncultured Gammaproteobacteria bacterium
GATACCGGCGGCAGGTATCGGCCCGAAGAAATTTTAGCGCGCCTCGCAGAGAGCCAGCAACCGCATGCCCAAAAGTAAACTCGCAAAAACCAAAACGAGCATATCCACGCAGCAGTACCTGGACATCGCGGAAATCCGCGACGATGTTGTCATTCTCAAGGATGGCAGCGTGCGCATGGTCTTGCTCGCCTCATCCATCAACTTCGCCTTAAAGAGCGAGGATGAGCAGAACGCCATCCTCTCGGGGTACATCTCGCTCCTGAACTCCCTGGATTTCAGCGTGCAGATTATCGTGCAGTCGCGGAAGCTCAATATAGACGCATACCTTGCGGATTTGGAGCAGCGCGCGAACGGCGAGACTAATGATCTCCTGCGCACCCAGATACAGGAGTACCGCGCGTTCATCACCGAGCTCGTGACCTTGGGCGAGATCATGGGCAAGCGGTTCTACGTGGTGGTGCCGTATGCGCCGGGCAAGGACGCGAAGAAAGGGTTTCTCGCCCAGCTCTCGGGGGCGTTCTCGCCCGGAAAAATCATCACGCTCTCGGACAAGCTCTTTAACCGGTACCGCGAGAAGCTTGAGAGCCGTGTCGCCACCGTGGTGGGCGGGCTCTCGGGCATTGGCGTCACCGCAATTCCCTTGCCCACGCAGAGCCTAATTGAGCTCTACTACGGCTCGTACAACCCCGAGCTTTCCCAGGTGCAGAAGCTGCCCAAAGAAGAGGAAATGAAATTAGACACATAATGTCATTGCGAGGCCGAAGGCCGAAGCAATCCCGTCGGGATCGCCGCGGTCGCTACGCTCCCTCGCGATGACGTTAACGCGTCATGTTTGATCCAAAACAAGTACAATCAACCGCCCAACCGCTCGTTGCGCCGGAGCAGCCCCAGTCAGAGCTCATTGCGAGCGAGCAAGTGCTCGCCCAAGGCGAGGTGCGGATACGGGACATCATTGCCCCGGCTTCCCTGCGCGTGCAGCCCGGGCACTTGGAGCTGAACGGCCTGTATGTGCGCACGCTATTCGTGACCACGTTTCCGCGCTACATCAACGTGGGGTGGTTCTCGCCCATCATCAACCTCCCGGCAACCATGGACGTGAGTCTGTTTTTCTACCCGGTTTCAAGCGACCTGATTTTGAACCAGCTCAAGAAAAAAGTCGGGAACCTGGAAGCCCAGCTCATTGAGGACAAGGAAAAAGGCGCTCCGCGGGATCCCTTGCGCGAGACCGCCCTGCGGGACATTGAAGATCTGCGGGACGCCATCACCCAGGGGGTTGAGCACTTTTTCCAGCACGCGGTGTACGTCACCTTGTACGCGCCGAGCGAGAAAGAGCTCAACGCGCTCACGGAGAAAGTGGAGCTCTTGTTCGGCTCAAAGCTCGTGGCAACGCGGAGGGCCTTGTGGCAGAGCGAGCAGGGATTTAACTCAACGTTGCCCCTTGCCAACGACGAGCTCGGCGTGTCCGTGAACCTCAACACCTCGCCTGCCGCCTCGTCGTTTCCGTTTGTTTCAAGCGACCTTTCGAGCGACTCCGGCATCCTCTACGGCATCAACAGGCATAACAATTCCTTGATCCTGTTTGATAGGTTTAGTCTCCCGAACGCAAACTCCGTGGTGTTTGCCACATCCGGCGCCGGCAAGAGCTACAGCGTGAAACTGGAAGTCCTGCGGAGCATGATGATGGGCACGGACGTAATCATCATTGACCCGGAGCGCGAGTACGAGCATTTGAGCGAGGCCGTAGGGGGCACGTACGTGAACATCTCTTTGAGTTCGGAGGCGAAGATCAACCCCTTTGATCTGCCTCGCGCCATTGCAGAGGCGTCCTCTGCCGCAGACGTCATCCGCTCAAGCGTGATTACGCTCAAAGGCCTGGTTCGGCTCATGCTCGGGGAGCTTACGAACGCCGAAGATTCAATCACGGACCGCGCGCTCCTGGAGACCTACGCAAAAAAGGACATTACCGCGACAAGCGACCTCGGGAGCGTACAGGCGCCGCTCATGCAGGATTTTGCCGAGGTGCTCGCGGGCATGGAGGGCGGCCAGTCTTTGTCGGAACGGCTCAAGAAGTATACGGACGGCACGTTTGCCGGGTTGCTCAACAACCCCACGAACGTGGACATGAACAATCAGCTCGTCATTTTCTCGGTGCGGGATCTGGAAGACGAGCTGCGGCCCATGGCCGTGTACACCATTGTGAACTACATCTGGAACGTGGTACGCTCAAGCCTGAAGAAGCGCATTTTGGTGATAGACGAGGCGTGGTGGCTCATGACTCACGAGGACAGCGCCAAGTTCATCTTCGCGCTCGTGAAACGGGCCCGCAAGTACTTCCTCGGGGTCACCACCATCACCCAGGACGTGAACGACTTCCTCGGGAGCCCCTACGGCCAGGCCATTGTCACGAATTCGGCCTTGCAGCTCCTCTTGCGCCAGTCCCCGGCTGCCATAGACAACGTGGTCAAGACCTTCTTGCTCACCGAAGGGGAAAAGTATCTGCTCCTTGAGGGGTCGGTCGGGGAAGGCATCTTTTTCGCCGGAAACAAGCACGCGGCCATCAAGGTGGTTGCCTCATACGCCGAGGACCAGATCATCACGAGCGACCCCAAGCAGCTCTTGGAGATTGAGCAG
>CAYIMZ010000007.1:0-1530 GCA_964364695.1 uncultured Gammaproteobacteria bacterium
AGTCCGTGTTCGGCGCGTGCCCGATTGCCACAAACACGCCCTGACAGGCGATTTCAGATTCCTCGCCCGTCTTATTATTTTTGACCCTCACGCCGGTCACTGAATCTTCTCCAAGCACCTCAACAACCCCTGTGCTCATCAAAAATTTTATCTTGGGATTCTTCCGCGCCCTCTCCTGCATGTACGCGCTCGCGCGGAACTGGTCGCTCCTCACGAGCACCGTAATGCCCGTCACAAACCTGGTGAGAAATATGCTGTCCTGCAGGGCAACGTCCCCGCCGCCAACCACCACAATGTCTTTCCCCTTAAAGAAAAACCCGTCGCACGTGGCGCAGCTTGATACGCCCCTGCCGCGCAAGCGCTGTTCGGATGGAAGACCGAGCCACTTGGCGCTTGCCCCGGTTGCAACAATCACCGCCTCGGATTGGTACTCGTCGCTGCCTGCCCACACCATAAACGGCTGCTTGGCGAAGTCAACCCTATCAACTGCCCCATCAATAACCCTGGTGCCGAACCGCTCTGCTTGTTTGCGCATTTTTTGGACCAGGTCCGGGCCCTGGATACCCTCCGGAAACCCGGGAAAGTTTTCCACATCAGTGGTCAGAGAAAGCTGGCCCCCGGGCTCGTGTCCGGTAAATAAAAGAGGAGCGAGTTGGGCGCGCGAAGCATAGATTGCGGCGGTCCACCCGGCGTTCCCGGAGCCAATGATGATTAGTTTTGAGATGTTAGCCATTATACATCACTGACTCAAGCTTTTTTTGTATGTCCTCTTTTTGATGGAGGCCCACCAGTGTTTCGGCGGGTTTACCATCTTTAAAGATAACAATTGTCGGAATACTCATAACCCCATATTTTGACCCTGATGCCTGGTTTTCATCCACATTCAGTTTTGTAATTTTCGCGTCTTTCACCTGATCTGCCAACGCATCAATGATAGGCCCTTGGATCTTGCACGGCCCGCACCAGGCAGCCCAAAAATCCACAAGCACAACCCCTTTGGCCTGTTCCACCTCCTGGTTAAAGTTCTGATCCGTGAGCTCTTGGGCTGGCATATTATTTTAGGTATTTATTTATAAACAAGATAATCTTAATTATATGTTTATTTAGTAAGAGTGTCTAATATTAATAATTATAACACTGTGGATGGGGTTGATAAAACGACTTTATGGCTAATATAAGTAAAAAATAATAGTAACAATAAACTAATAACACTGTATTATATATGCCTTATTATATGGAATAAGTGTGTATAAAACTTGTCAGGAAAAATCCTGACAAACCCTGACAAGGTGTTTTGAACAAAGAACGAACAATTTGTAATAAAGTTATCCACCATATATATTTTTGGCTAACGTTAGCCATATTAACAGGAAATCCACAGGTGCTGTTGATAACAATAAATCTACACTTTCTTATTAAAAGTTGTCAGGAAATTTTCAACATACATGGCTTGGTGGACCTGAGGAGATTCGAACTCCTGGCCTCCACAATGCGAATGTGGCGCTCTACCAACTGAGCTACAGGCCCGCG
>CAYIMZ010000007.1:1630-19636 GCA_964364695.1 uncultured Gammaproteobacteria bacterium
GTTTAATAATGAACGTCTGGTGTCCTCACCAGGACTTGAACCTGGATCAATGGCTTAGGACGCCACTGCTCTATCCAATTGAGCTATGAGGACACGTCGTAGTCGCGCTACGGGTTTCGTCTGCGACATACGCCGCAGACTGCACCCTCCGCACGTCTACTCCTTTCAGATTTTTCCTTAACTCCGCTCCGCGGAGCCCAAGGAAAAATCTGTATTTATCTTAAAAAAATGTTCAACCCATCAAAATTTTGTTCAACCCATCATGAGATTTATACATGCTGGTGGACCCTACCGGATTCGAACCGGTGGCCTCTTCCATGCCATGGAAGCGCTCTAACCAGCTGAGCTAAGGGCCCGCATTTAGAATAAAGATAAGAGAAGTATAACGGAAAAGGTGGTTATCTACAAATATATATTATGACAGTAACTTGACAACTTGTCTAGTTTATATTGCTATACAAAATTTACTCTATTGCTCTGTTCTAGTATACTACACTAATCTACCAATTATTAAACGAGATGCATATGGCAATGTTCAACGGCCGCGACAAGGAGGAGAAAATCAAAGATTTTGAAATAAAAGAGGGGAAAGTTGAGACCGTGATTGGCCCGAGCGTTAAGGTGGAGGGCGATTTTAAGAGCGACGGCGACGTGCTGGTGCAGGGGATTGTTAATGGCAGCATGAAGACCAAAGGCAACCTTAAGGTGGAGGAGGGGGCGCGGATTAAGGCGAACGTGGAAGCTGCCAACGCGGCGGTTGACGGCGAGATTGCCGGAAACGTGACCGTGAAAGACAGCCTCAAGCTCGGCGGGAGCGCGAAAATTACCGGCGACATCATCACTAAAATACTCTCCATTGAACCGGGCGCGGTCCTCCATGGCCACTGCTCGGTGTCCGCGATTGAGGCCGAAACAGCCGAGAACGAGCCCGCGCCGGTCCAAAAACCCAAAAAAGAAACCTAGGGTATGTATGCGTACTTCATTGACGACTGGGCGCAGGATAAACACCGCCGGCTCTTGGACCGGCTTGACCTGCTCTCCACGCAGCAGGGTGTTTCGGGCCGCAAGATACGGCTCTCGCGGCTCTCAAATGTAACCGCGGATTTGCGGGAATGCCTCTCAAGCGGCATTAAGACGTTCGTGGCAGTGGGGAGCGATGCAACCGCAAGCAGAGTCTTGAACCACGCGCTTGCCCTGCAGCTCAAAGAGCGGTTCCTGTTTGAGTTTGGCGTAGTGCCTTTGGACGGCCTTGGCGAGATTGCCCGGCTTTTTAACGTGGGGAGCATACAGGAGGCCGTGGATGCGCTCGCAGCGCACCGCACCCGCGCGCTGGATTTGGGCATCCTCAACCAGCGTCACTTTTTTGTGACCGCTGCAGTGTTTCCCCAGAAGAGCGCCTTGCGGTTTAGGTCGTACTCGGTAAGCTCTCTCCACCAGGACCACCACATCAGCGTGTGCAACGCGGACATTTACCGCGTTTCCGGGCGCGCCACAAAGAAAATCACGCCAGACGACGGCATACTTGAGGCAGTGATTGCGTACCGGCCGCAGTACTCCCTGTGGGATCGCATCCGAGGAAGGGAGCCGAGCGCTCATTACGTTCCGGAGAGCTTTTTCCCCATAAAAAAAATCACCATCAAGGGTGTATCCAAGACCATGTCCATTCTCGCGGACACCGAAAAGCAGCTCACGAGCCCCGTAGAGGTTGAGGTGGTGCGGGCCGCTCTCACCGCCATCGTGCGCGCAAGCTCCTAATACTACCTACTCCGCACCTACTCTGCGCTGTTTCGCGTGACAACTTCCGCCCCGAGCTGGGGCGCTTTTTTTTGCAGCGTTTCCCTCTCTTGCGCGGCCGCGGCAACACTGTCTTCTACTGTCATTTTTTCTTTAGTGATTGCCAGAACCTGGTCGCGGTGGACGAGCAAACTCGCCTTGCCGAACAAATGCGAAATGCCCCCGGGCTTGACCTGGTACTGGTATACGCTCTGGGTTTCAATCTCAACCACAACACTCTCAACCTTGCCGAGGCGCACTCCGGACTGCGTTTCAACCGGAAGGTCTAATATATTTTTAATATCAAGAAGCATATTCTTATGCTGCTGCCGCTCGCGCCCCAGGAGTATGCTTACGGAACACGAGAATCTGCTGGATGAGCGTGGTGAGCGTGTTGATTGCCCAGTACAGCGTTAAGCCGCCGGGCAAGGTTGCGCCGAAGACCACAGTGATGACGGGCGCAATGTACATCATCTGCTTATTCATCATGCTTGTCATGCTCTCGTCGGCCGCTCCCGGAATCTGGGGCTGGCGCTTGTGCACGAGCATCCGGGTTTGCCAGAACTGCAGGCCCCCCGCGATGATGGCCAGGGCGATGCTTGAGGCCTCAAGGTTCACCAGACCCAGGAACACAGTGTTGATTGTTTCAGGAGCCGCAATGAACGGGTACAAAAGGCTAAGGTCTCCGGTTGAGACCTCATCACGCAGCACCTGGAAAATGGCGAGCAGAAACGGCAGCTGGATCAGGAGCGGCAGGCACGAGGAGAACGGGCTTACTTTTTCCTTGCGGTAGAGTTCCATGAGTTCCCGGCCCTGGCGCTCGCGGTCATCTTTGTGTTTTTTGCGCAGCTCATCAACCTTAGGCTGCAAATCCTGCAGCGCCTTCTGCGAACGCAGGGATTTTGCGGACAAGGGCAGGAGGATGATTTTGATGAGCGCCGTGAGGCCGATGATTGCCCACCCGAAGTCATCGCCCGGGATTGTGTTGTGCAGCCAGACGAGCAGGTTCAGGATGGGTTGGTAGAACAGGATGACGAATGGATTCATGTGTGTTTCACAGGGTCATAGCCGCCGGCCGCATAGGGGTGGCAGCGCAGGATTCGCTGTACTCCCACAGAGCACCCTTTGAGTATACCAAATGATTGGATTGCCTCATACGTGTACTGCGAACACGTTGGATAGTACTTGCACGCGCCATGCGGAAAAAATCCCCGCGCGAGCCCGTGGTCCGGGGAGAGCGTCTTCTGGTATGCGCTGATGATTGCGAGGAGCACGTGTTTCATATGAGGCGCGCTTTTTTGAACAGGCTTACGGCGAGCGTGCGCAGTTCGCCAAACCCCAGCTCAAGCAGCGGTTTTTTGGTGAGGATGATTCCGTCAAACCCGGGCTTTGTTTGGGGCAGGATGTCTTTGCGGATGATTTCCCGCAGCCGGCGCTTGAGCGTGTTGCGCTCTGTGGAGCGTTTGGAAATTTTGAGAGAGGTGATGATTGTAAAGCGCGAGAGCGTGAGGCTGTTTCTGGCGAGCCGGATTCCGAGGTTGCCGACAAAAAAAGACCTGCCATGCTTGTGCACGGCCTCAATGTCGCGCCGTTTGGCAAGCCTGTTGCTGGCTGCGAGCATGCGTTACACCGGAGTCAGCCGGCTCCGCTTTTTTGTCCTGCGCCTGCGCAGCACGTTGCGGCCGCCCGGGCTCTTCATGCGCTTCCGGTATCCGTGCACCCGCGCGCGCTTCTTCTTTTTCGGCTGGTAGGTTCGTTTTGTGGACATATATTCAAATATGAATAACAGATACAGCGTATCACGTCAAAGCAAATCAGACCAGCGTCACATTCACCACGTGGTCCCCGGGTTGCTTAAAGCGCATGATGCGCACGCCCTGGGTGGCGCGGCCGAGCTTGTTGATAGACTTAAGGGGCAAGCGGATGGTCTGGCCTTTTGCGGAGATGGCGAGCACGTCCGTTTTTTCGTTCACCGTGGCGGGGTCCAGGATGCGCGCGCCGACAACCTCGCCGGTTTTAGCGGTCACGTTTGCGGTTTTAATACCGGACCCGCCCCTGGACTGGACCTTGTACTCGCTGACCGGGGACTGCTTGCCATAGCCCTGGCTCATGACCACCAAAAGCGTGGTATCTTTCTGCTTTTTGGGGTCAAAAATATCCATGCCAATCACGCGGTCGCCCTTCTTTAAGCGTATGCCGCGCACTCCGGCGGCTGCCCGGCCCATGGGGCGCACGCCGGTCTCTTCAAATCTAATTGCCTGGCCTGCCTTGGACACGAGCATGATGTTATCATCTCCGCCCGAGGGCTTGACCCAGCGCAACGAATCGCCCTCTTTGAGCTTAATGGCAATGAGCCCGCTCCTGCGCACGTGGACGAAATCAGTGATATCAACTTTTTTGATGGTGCCCTCGCGCGTGACCATCACCAGGAACTTTACGTCTTTCATGCCGTCCAAGGAGAGGACCACATTTACCTTTTCCTCGCCCGCGATTTGGAGGAAGTTCACCAAGGAAGAGCCCTTGGCGGTGCGGGATGCGACCGGAATGTCGTAGCCCTTGAGCTGGAACACCCGCCCGCGCGTGGTAAAGAAGAGAATGTTGGAGTGCGTCATGCCCGTAAAGAAGATGGACACCTCGTCTTCTTCCTTGGTGGTCAGCCCCACCACGCCTTTGCCTCCGCGCCCTTGCGTTTTGAACGTGTCAGGCGACATGCGCTTGATGTAGCCGTCCCGCGTAATCATAATAACCGCGCCCTCGTTCGGAATCAGGTCTTCCTGGCTGAACTTATCAACGCCGCTTGCCACAATCTTGGTTCTCCTCTCTTCGCCGTAGGTTTCCTTGAGCTCTGTGAGCTCGCCCTTGATGATGGCAACGACTTTCTTGGGGCTTGTAAGGATGCTCTCAAGCTCCGCGATCCACGCCCGCTTTTCTTTGAGCTCGTCCTCAAGCTTCTTGCGCTCAAGGTTGGCAAGCTGGGAGAGGCGCATGTCCAGAATCGCGTTTGCCTGCAGTTCCGTAAACTTGAACGTCTTCATCAATCCCGCGCGGGCCTCGTCGCGGTCGCGGGATTTCTTGATCAGGGCAATCACCTTATCAATGATGCCGATTGCCTTCACCAGGCCTTCCAGGATGTGGGCCCGCGCTTTTGCGCGAGAGAGGTCAAACTCGGTCCTCGCCTTTATGACGTGCTTGCGGTGCTTGATGAATTCCTCAAAAATGCTCTTCAGGGTGAGCACGCGCGGCTGGATCCCGTCCACCAAGGCGAGCATGTTCACGTGGAACGTGGTCTGCAGCGCGGTGAGCTTGAACAGGCGGTTCAAAATTTTCTGCGGGTAGGTGTCGCGCTTCAGCTCAATCACCACGCGCACGCCGTCCTTGTCGGATTCATCGCGCAGATCGCGGATGCCCTCAATCTTCTTGTCTTTGACGAGCTCCGCGATTTTGGCGATCATGTCCGCCTTGTTCACCTGGTACGGAACCTCGGTAATGATGATGTCGTGCTCGCCGCTTTTCCTCTCCACGATTTCCGTGGCACCGCGCATCACAATGCCGCCCTTGCCCGTGGCGTACGCCTGCTTTATGTCGTCCTTGTTGTAGATGATGCCGCCGGTGGGAAAATCCGGCCCTTTCACGATTTTAGCGAGCTCGCTTACGTCAATGTCCACGTCATCAAGGACCGCGGTAATGCCGAGGCAGAGCTCTGCGAGGTTATGCGGGGGCACGTTGGTCGCCATGCCAACCGCAATGCCCAGCGTTCCGTTAAGGAGCAAATTTGGCAGCTTTGCCGGCAACACAGTCGGCTCTTTTTGCGTGCCGTCGTAGTTGTCCGTAAACTTGACTGTCTCTTTCTCAATATCAGCCAGGAGCTCTTCCGCGATTTTGGAAAGCTTTGCCTCGGTGTAGCGCATGGCGGCTGCCCCGTCCCCGTCCATACTGCCGAAGTTGCCCTGGCCTGCAACGAGCGGAGCGCGCATGGAAAAGTCCTGGGCCATGCGCACGAGCGCGTCGTACACCGCAACGTCCCCGTGCGGGTGGTACTTGCCGAGCACTTCTCCCACGACCGTTGCGCTCTTCCTAAACTTGCCGCCGGACTTTAAGCCCAGCGTCCACATGGCATATAAAATCCTCCGGTGCACGGGCTTGAGCCCGTCCCGCACGTCCGGAAGCGCGCGCGACACAATCACGCTCATGGCGTAGTCAAGATACGCGCGCTGCATTTCCTCAACAATGGGCTGTAGTGCTATGGTGCCGATGGGGTTTGCGGCCGGCTTTGTTATCTCTTCCTTTTTGGGCATATCACTCGGCGCGCTCTATGGTGTCCCCGAACACCCGGCTCCGCAGGTCGTCAATATTGACCTTGCCTTCGGTTTTCTTCGGCGCAGGATTGAGCACTGAAAATGATTTCAGCACGTCATGCTTGAAATCCTTGAACGTTGCCCCGCCTCCGGCTCGGTCTGTTTCAGCCGGGAGGAACCACATGCTCCAGGCCGATATAATCACCGCCATGGCAGCAACTATCGCGAGCAGCATGTAGTGCGTGTGTGTTACGCGCTTGTTTGTTTTCATATGATATGGAGAACCTCCACGGTGTCTATGGGCAGGTCTTTTTTAGTGATTTTTGCGCGTTCCTGGGCAACTGGCGCCGCACCCATCTCTTTGAAGAACCTGGACGCGTCATCATACTCGGTTTTGACTGCCTTGTGTTTGAAATGCATGGGAATCACAATCCTCGGCTCCACTTTCTCAACTATTTCTTTTGCGGTTTTTGCATCCAATACATCCTTCCCGCCCACAGGCACGAGGAGCACGTCAACGCCTTCAAAGAGTTCAAGTTCGCCCTCCGAGAGCCCGCGGTCGAGGGATCCCAGATGCGCCACGGTCATGCCCTCAATCGTGGTGCGCGAGAGCAAAGACCGCGGTTCTCCGGCCGAAGGGTTGGCGAGGCAGTATACAAAAATCCCCCCTGCTTCAAATTCGCCCGGAGAAGCTATAGTGAGCAGTTTCTCGGCCCTGGGTTCCACGTTGATGTCATCAGAGGGGTTGCCGAGCACCACCACATCAGCCTTCATGCGGCTCGCGCGCAGCTCGCTTTTCGCGGAAGGAGGAGCGAACAGGACAATACTGTCTCCGGTCTGGATTTTTACGCCCGACAAGCCGAGCAGTTCAATAATCATACAATTACTGTGAATCGCGCCGCAAGAAAAAAGTGCCCTAATGGCACTGTAATCCTACACAAAAACAGGGTAAAAGTAAAGGGCGAAAAGAGCGTCACACTTGCAAAAAAGGCCGGTTTTGTATATAATTAGCTCTGTCCTAATTTTTCCCCGGTTTTATTAGTAATTATCACCAGTAACCCCTGCGTTTGGGGAACGCAGGGAACTCAAATACGCTGTATGATGGACGCCAATGTACGCACTGATGTTGCGGTTGCATCGCCAAAACAAAACACGGGCCACGTAAAGAGCCACAACGCCATCACCAGCTTCCCGCACGCTTCGTCCGAGGCCTTGCAGGCGTTTTCGGCCGAAGAGCGTTTTGCCATTCCCAAGGTGGGCGAACTCATCTCCGGGGAGGTGCTTGATATTTCAAAAAACGGCATTGTGGTTACCATTGGCGGAACGCTCACCGGGCTGGTGCGGGGGAGAGAGCTGGATGACGAGAGCGGGGTGTACTCAAAGCTTGCCATCGGAGACACGGTTGAGGCGACCGTGCTTGATATTGAGAATGAGCAGGGCATGCTTGAGCTCTCGTTTCGGCAGGCCGGGCACCGCAAAGCATGGGACTCTCTCGCAGTACTCGCTTCAGGCGGCGAAGTCGTTGACGCGAAAATTATTGACGCGAACAAAGGGGGGCTCATGGTGAAGGTGGGCAACGTGGAGGGCTTCTTGCCCGTATCCCAGCTCACGGTTGAGCACTACCCGCGCGTTGAGGGCGGGGACAAGAACAGGATTCTGGACCGCTTGCGCGCGTACGTCGGGGAGGTGTTCCGCGTGAAGGTGATTACCGTGAGAGAGCGCGAGGAGAAGCTGATTGTTTCCGAGAAGGCGGCCTGGGAGCGGGAGCAGCACAAGCAGCTCGCCAGGTTTGCGGTGGGGGACGAGGTCGCGGGTAGGGTCACGGGCGTGGTGGACTTCGGGGTGTTCGTGGAGTTCGGCGAGGGCCTGGAAGGGTTGGTGCACATTTCAGAGCTCGCGTGGCAGCGCATTGATAACCCGGCGGATTTGGTGAAGGTCGGGGACACCATTCGGACAAAAATTATTGCCATAGATGGCGGAAAAGTTTCGCTGTCCGTAAAAAAACTCATCCCTGACCCCTGGAAGCAGGCAGCGGAAAAGTACAAGGTCGGGGACGCGGTTTCGGGCACCGTGCTCAAGCTGAACCCATACGGCGCGTTCGTTGAGCTTGATCCGGACATCCACGGCCTGGCCCACGTGTCAGAACTCACCAAAGGCGGAGAGCAGGACATGAGCAAGCTGCTCGCAGTCGGGGAAAAGCGGATGTTTAAGATTCTCTCCATTGAGCCCGCGGCTCACCGCCTCGGGCTTGGGCTCGTCTAGCCATGCGGTCACTCCTCAAAAATTTTATCGTCTTTTTCGTCGCGTTCCTGGTGATTGCGTACGCGTTGAGCGCGTTTTCATCCCCCTTTGATTCCGAGGAGGATGCAACGTTTGCGTCCGTGGTCGCGTCTGTCAAATCGGGCGAGGTTGGGCAAATTTTAGTTGAGGGCGACACGCTGTACGTGTCGTACGCGGACGGTACAGAAAAGAAGTCGCGCAAAGAGAGTGGGGAATCCCTGGCCGCTCTCTTGGGCATCTACGGCGTTCCCGACGAGAAGATCGCGGGCGTCTCCATTGAAGGCAAGGAGCCGGGAGGTGTCGCGCTCTGGGTGGGGGCGCTTGCGCCGTTCTTGATCCCGCTCCTCTTTATCGGTTTTTTTATCTGGTTTATGATGCGCCAGGTGCAGAGCAGCAACAACCGCGCCATGATGTTCGGGAGCAGCACGGCGCGCGAAGCAGAGCAGGGCTCCAAGAAGCAGCAGGGAAAGAAAACCACGTTCGCTGATGTTGCCGGCTCAACCGAGGCAAAGCAGGAACTTGAGGAAGTGGTTGAGTTTCTGCGGCTGCCCCAGAAGTTCGCGAAATTGGGCGCGCGGATTCCGCGCGGCGTGCTCCTGGTTGGGCCGCCCGGCACCGGCAAGACGCTGCTGGCAAAGGCGGTTTCGGGCGAAGCCGGGGTGCCGTTCTTCCACATGTCCGGCTCTGAATTCGTTGAAATGTTCGTTGGCGTGGGAGCCTCGCGCGTGCGGGACCTGTTCCGCAAGGCCAAGAAGAGCGCCCCTGCCATTGTGTTCATAGACGAGATGGACGCAGTCGGCCGCCAGCGCGGATCCGGCCTCGGCGGCTCGCACGACGAGCGTGAGCAGACCTTAAACCAAATTTTGGTTGAGATGGACGGCTTTGAGACCGGCACCAACGTGATTGTGATGGCAGCCACGAACCGGCCGGACGTTTTGGATCCGGCGCTCCTGCGGCCCGGCAGGTTTGACCGCAGGGTGACCATTGATCTGCCGGACATTAAAGAGCGGGAGGCCATCCTCAAGCTGCATGCAACGGACAAACCCCTGGCCCGCGACGCCAATCTGCGCGCGGTCGCCGAGCGAACGCCCGGATTTTCGGGAGCTGACTTGTACAATCTGCTCAACGAGGCCGCCATCCTCACGGCGCGCAAGAACCGGACCCAGCTTGCGCAGGGGGATATTCTCGTGAGCATAGAAAAGGTGCTCCTGGGGCCGGAACGCAGATCCCACGTGCTCTCTCCAAGCGAGAAAAAGATTACCGCATACCACGAGGCGGGCCATGCCGTTGTGGCGCATGTGCTGCCTGACGCTGACCCCGTGCACAAGGTTTCCATCGTGTCCCGCGGCAGGGCGGGCGGGTACACCCTCAAGCTCCCGAGCGAGGACCGGCGGTTCCATTCGCGCAAGGAGTTTGCCGCAGACCTCTCGGTGCTGCTTGCGGGGCACGCCATTGAGGGCGCGGTGTTCGGCGACGTGACCACCGGAGCCGCGAGCGACCTCAAGCGCGCAACCGACCTTGCCCGCGCCATGGTTACGGAGTACGGCATGAGCGAGAAGCTTGGGGCGAGAACGTTCGGCGACAAGGAGGAGCTCATCTTTTTGGGCAAGGAGTTCGGCGAGCAGCGCGACTACGGCGAAACGTACGCGGGGATCATAGACGAAGAGGTATCGCGGCTCTTGAGGGAAGCGTACGAGCGCGCGAGGAAGCTCATTGCCGAGCACATGGGGCGTATTGAGCGGGTGGCGGCGACGCTCCTTGAACAGGAGACATTGGAGCGCGAGGAGTTTGAGGCGCTCATGGCCTAGGCTGTGCAGGCGCCTTGGGAGTGTGGTATACTGGAAGCAGCGATTGGAGGAACATAAAAATTAAAACATGGAACCAGCATCCTTGTACCGCACAACCCTGCGCCGCGCGTGGCGCACCGCGCGCGCCCGCCCGCACCTCTGGGCGCTCGGATTTTTGGCCGCCCTTCTCGGCAATGGAGGGGAATTTGAATTTGTCATCACCCAGTTCAATAAGTTTTCAACCGGGGACGTGTTCTTCGGGGAGAGCCTCCTTGCCATGTTCGGGACCGGCGGGAGCACGGCGCTCGGCGCGGTTGCCGCGCTCCTTGGCCGCGCATCCGGGGACGCCGTGGTGTTGGGAGGGGCAACATTCTTGGTGCTCGCGGCGCTCTGGCTCGTTATCTCTGCCCAGGGCGGGCTCATCCGGGCAGCGGCAAATCCGGGAACAGGAACTCTCGGATCGCATTTTGGCGCAGGCGCGAGATCGTTCTTTCCGATTGCGGGAATCCTCGTGGCGACACGGCTCCTCGCGTTTTTCGTGCTCGGCGTGGTCGGCATGCCGCTCGCGGCGCTCCTCTTGTATGTTATGGACCCCCTCAAATCGTTCACGCTCGTGAGCTTTGTGCTCGGCATTCCGCTCCTCATGACAAGCTCCCTCATCAGCAAGTACGCCATCGCGTACCGCATGCTTGAGCGCCGCGCGTGCGGAGCTTCGGTCGCGGCCGCCCTTGCTCTGTTTTTTGACCACTGGCTCGTGTCAATTGAGCTCCTGCTCACGCTGTTTTTTGTCAACGTGGCGGTCGGAGGCGCCGCCATTCTTGCGATTGTCATTTTCGCGGCCCCGTTTTTGGTGCTCGCGGACACCCTCTCCCTCGGTGTTGCCGGCAGCGTTTTTCTGGTACTCGGGCAAGCAGTGGGATTTTTGCTGCTCGTTATTATGGGGAGCATTCTGGCCACATTCCAGTATGCTTCCTGGACCGAACTGTTCCTGCGCATCAGCCGCGAACGGCACACGAGCAAGATCGTGCGCGTCATCAGCGCCCTTGCCGCAAAGTACCGCTAGCCGTGGGCCGCTCTGGGGATAGCCTGTGGAACGCATGTGCGTTCCGCTTTTGGCATGGGTAGGGTACTATTAAGCTATGAAGCTCTCGTGTACTCAAGAAAATTTGGCGCACGCGCTCGCCATGGTTGCGCCGATTGCGACGAAGGGGGGCACGTTGCCCATACTCTCAAACGTACTCTTGGAAGCTAGATCCGGCGCGCTCAAGCTCTCCGCCACCAACCTTGAGATAGGCGTCACCGCCCAGGTGCGGGGCAAGATTGACGAGGATGGCACGTTTACGGTCGCCGGCCGCCTGTTCAGCGACTACGTGGGCTTGCTTGAAAGCTCTGCAGTGTCGCTTTCGCTTGCCGGGGAGCACCTTGAAATCCGCTCCGGCAACGCCCGCACCAAGATCCACGGCCTCCCGGCCGAGGAGTTTCCCGTGATTCCGACTTTGGACGGGACGACGACCGCAGTGATGCCCGGGAGCGACTTTCTTGAGGCTCTCGGTCAGGTTCTGTTTGCGGTTTCAGCAAGCGACGCGCGGCCCGAACTCTCCGGCGTGCTGCTCTCGTTTGACGGGCAAAAGGTTACGCTCGTGGGCACGGACTCCTACCGCTTGGCAGAGCGCACCATCGCCCTCAAGGCTTCCGCGCAGAAAATTCAGAGCATTATTGTGCCTGCCCGGGCCGCGAGCGAGCTTAGCCGCATCCTCTCCCGCGCGGAAGGCGAGCTCACCATAAGCTCAAGCGAAAACCAGGTCCTGTTTTCGGTCGGGGACGCGGAGCTCTTGAGCCGCCTGATTTCGGGCACGTTCCCGAGCTACAAGGACATCATCCCCAAGAGCAGCACCACGCGCGTGGTGATTGACAAGGAGCCGCTCGCAAGGGCCATCAAGTCCGCGTCCCTCTTCTGCCGGCAAGGGTTGAACCACGTGAGCTTCCAGTTTTCGTCTGACCGCATCATGGTGTCCGCATCTGCGTCCGCGTTGGGCGAGAACACGGTAGAGCTGCCCGCCAAGATTGAGGGAGCGGACGTGGACATCGTGTTTGACTATAGGTACGTTTTGGACGGGCTCTCGGCCATCCGAGGGACGGAGGTCGCTATCCAGCTTTCAGGCTCCGGCTCCCCTGGCGTGTTCACGCCGAGCAAAGGCAGCGATTACCTCTACCTGGTCATGCCCATCAAGCAGTAGTGCATGTGGGAGCCTGTCAGCAACATCATCCCAAAGTCAGTGCATAAGGCTGGCATCAGCCGCGCCGTGAGCGACGCGCTGGTGTGCGAGGAGTTTGATGCGATCGCCAAACATATTTTGGGCGCGGCGGCGAGTAAGTGCCGCGCCATATACGTAAAAAACCGCACCCTCTGGGTTGCGGTTCTTTCAAACAGCGTCTCCAACGAGCTCAAGATGAGCGAGCAGGACATCTTAAGCGCGCTCAAGGAGCGCTTCGGGCAAAACCGCGTTTCTGAACTGCGGTTCATGGTATAGCTGATGGCACACCTGCCGCGTGGTAGTCTAGATTGTGCTAAAGTTAGCCAAAAGAGCGTATAAATATCCTAAAATAGGGTGTTTTTTGGGTATTGACAAGATATTTTGGATGTGGTATAATGATGTTATAGTAAAAACACAATAAAGTCCTTTGTATTTATGTTCCAGCCATCATTTTGCTAGTCTAATACTGGCTTGCAGGATAATGGCTGGAAACTCCGGCCTTGTACCACTGCCCGCTTGAGGGCGTAGAAGTTCGTCTCCGCAATCGTTGTGGAGACAAAAATTTAAAGCCCAAACGGGCAGGAGGGCACAATGAGGTACGAAATTCTGAATTCGGCAGGTCGGGTTGTTGGGTTGGCAATAACCCAGGAAACGCTGTTTGAGAGAAGTCCCTCCTGCCCCACGGGGCCAGAATGGAGGATCGTGGGATACCACGTTCAGGACGCGCAGGGTCAGCGCGTCGGGTACGCGCAGACCTACAGCGCCGCGTTGGCGCTGGTCGGGGGAGACCACAGCCGTTAGGTGTCCCCGGTGAGGTCGCTGTAGGCCTCAAACGCGCCGTAGCCGCGTAACGCTCTTTCCAAGTTGAGTGCTACGGACTCAACTGCAACATCCCCCCGACTCTTTCGAGAGCTGGGGGGATTTATTTTTGCCTCGTTAAGAGAGGGTTCTGGTTTCAAGTCCGGGAATTCCCTCAAAGTGTTTGAGGTTTTTGGTTACAAGGACTGATTCCGTAAGTATCGCGGTCGCGGCAATAATTGCATCTATGATATCTGTGCCGTGTCGCCGCCTAAGTTCTCCCGCACGCTGTGCGATAGCGTCATTGACTGGGATAGTTTCAAATTTTGAGAGTAAAAATTCAGCCTCCTTGCGTTTGGCATCTTCATCCATTGACTGCCCGGATGCAATTTCGGTCAAGGTCAGTGTTGAGATACACAGACCGCTCGCGTCCCGTTCGGCCTGCGCCATGAATGGCTCCATTGAAGAGTGGCGGCGCAGGTGGTCTATGAAGATGTTTGAGTCTACGACGAATTCCCCCATGCGTCTTTGAGGCGCTGTTCAGCTTGGTTCCTGATTTTGTCTTCGTACTCAATACCGGTTTCTTTATCATTCCCCCATGCGCCGAATGTCCTTTTTGCCGCCTCTGCCAGCCCCCTATGCGCGTCTTTCTTGGGAACGTAGGTAACGAAAACGTCAGCCAGCTCAAAATCTGGTTTTCTTTCGGGTACAATCACGCCATCTCTTTCCCTGTACGTTGCTCTTGTTTTGACTGGAGTCATAGCGCAGACATTGTATCACGTTTTTCGACCATGTAATCGTATCATTTTTGATACGATTATTCAACTTCCTCCGGCGCGTCAATCACGACATCAACCCCAGCCACGCGGTGCGGGGTGTTTTGTGAGTCCCAGAGCACGGCATAGAGTTCCCAGTCCCCGCCGAGTTCGGGTATGGCGTCCCACGTTGTCTTGATCGTGGCGCTGTTCGGGGAGAGGGTGCGGATGAGCGCGTACTGGCTCGGTTTTTGCTTGGGCGCGGCAAAGAGCTCCACGCTCGTGATGTCTGCGCCCGGGAGGGTGAGCTCAAGCTCCACCGGGAAATCAAACTCGCTGAACACGGCATTGGCCTTTGGTGCAACCCAGGTAGCGGACAAGGCAGTCTTCTGCAAGAGCAGGTTGAAGTTTACGGACACGCTTTCGCTGTTGTCAATATTATCGTACGCGATCGCTTTCAAAACATGGAAGCCGTTCGCAATGGACGGGTTCGGGATGTAGCGGCCCGTGTACGGCGCGCTGCGGCCTTCCGCAACGAGCTCATTGTCAACGTAGAACTCAACGCGCGAAATGCCTCGGGGAGCGGAGGCTTCAACCTTAAAGAAGATGATGTCTCTATTTACGGTCTGGCCCTCACTCGGCTCCACAATGGCGATTGCGGGTTTGTTTTCAAACACGTGCACATTGTCATACTCGGTCGGAATTTCTCCTTCGTCCGCTTTCCAGTCGTTTTCTTGCATCCAGCGCTGGACCGCCTCTTCCCACTTGGGGTATGCGGGGTCGCGGTCAGCTTCATCCGGCTCCGGTCCCAACGGGTCTGCCGGATCAACATAGTGCAGGATATTGTGGCCGGTGCGGATGATGCGCTCTTCAACAAACGATTCAGGGGTCAGATCCGTTGCGAGCAATCCGGATGCGCGGTCAATCCTCACCGGGGTGCCGCCCTCAAAATCCCCGCGCAAAATCCGCTTTTCAGGGTACTCAATCTCCGGTTTTATGAATGATTCAATCGGCTTTCCCTCAAGCGCGGTTCGCATGAAGCGGTTCCAGATCGGGGCTGCCACCACTGATCCGTCCGCCCCGCGTTTCATTTCGGAAAAGTCGCTGTTGCCGACCCAGACTCCTGCTGCAAGGGAAGGGGTGTAGCCCATGGTCCAGGCATCGCGGTAGTCGTTGGTGGTTCCGGTTTTCGCGGCCACCGGCCTGCCGCCGAGGGTCAGGTAGTTGCTCGCGCCGAACACGTACGCGCGGGCGTCGTTGTCCGAGAGCACGCTGGATACGAGGCGCGCTATGCGTTCCTCCATGACGCGCTTGCCCTCTTCTTGCTCATGCTCTTGGAGCACGCGGCCGCGGGGATCTTCCACCTTGAGTATGGAAACCGTGGGGCGTGAGATGCCATCATTCGCGAGCATGGCAAAGGCCTGCGTGTGCTCAATGAGCCGTACCTCTGCGCCGCCCAAGACCAGCGAGAGCCCGTACCGGTTCGGGTCGAGAAACGTGGTGTACCCGATTTCTTCCGCTTTCTTGATCACGTTTTCCGGACCCACCAAGTAGAGCATCTTTACCGCCGGGATGTTGATGGAGCCCTGCAGGGCGGCGCGCACGGACAAGGGGCCGTGCTCTTTGAGATCATAGTTGTGCGGCACATACTCCCTGCCATCGGCGCCTTTGCCGAATTCGGTCACCACGTCCCAGAGCGTGGTGCGGTCGGTGTAGCCCTTCTCAAAGCCAACCGCGTACACGAACGGCTTAAACGATGAGCCGGGCTGGCGCTTGCCCTGGATTGCCACGTTGAAGTTGCCGTCAATCTCTTCGTTTGAGTATTCACGCGAGCCAACCATGGCCAGGATGTTCCCGGTTCTCGGGTCAAGCGCGACCAAGGATGCGTTCGTGGCATTGTACTGCTCCGCGTTGCGGTCCGCGAATTCGGCAACCGCGGCCTCTGCCGCTTTCTGCATGTCCCAATCAAGCGTGGTTATCACCTTTAATCCGCCCTGCTCAACTTCGCGCTCTCCGTATTCTTCCGCGAGCTGCTCGCGCACCCAGATCACAAAGTGCGGGGCGATGTTGAGGATGTCTGTTTTTTCCGCAAACGCGACTTTTTCATTTTGCGCTGCTTGGGCTTCTTCTTCGGTGAGGCGCCCGGCTTCTTTCAGAAGGTTGATGGTGTGGTTTTTCCGGTTTTCCAGGTCGGGAAGGTGCGTGCCGTACGGGGAGTAGTAGGTGGGCGCCCGCGGCAAGGCGGTAAGGTACGCGCCCTCTGCCACGGTCAGATTTTTCGCGGATTTGTTAAAGTAGAACTGGGACGCGGATTCAATGCCGTACGCGTTTGAGCCGTACGGGATTTCGTTAAAGTAGAGCTGCAGGATCTGGTCTTTGGAGAACTTGCGCTCAATCTGGTACGCGAGCACGAATTCCTTTATCTTGCGGGAGAACGCTTTCTCATTCGTCAAAATCGCGTTCTTGATGAGCTGCTGCGTGAGCGTTGAGCCGCCCTCTGCCTTGCACAAACATGCGAGGTTTTTGACCACCGCGCGCAGGATGCCCTTGGTGTCAAACCCCTTGTGCTGGTAAAAGTTTTGGTCCTCAACCAGGATGGTCCCCTGCTTTATGTATTCCGGAATCTGTTCCAACGGGATGATGGTGCGGCGCTGCGTGTCAAACGCCTCAAACAAGAGGTGCTCGCCGGTCCGGTCGTAAATTTTGGTGCTCTGCGCCACGGAGCGGTCAATGATTTTATCCGGCGTGGGCAGATCCCGCGAGTACCACGCGAACATGGCGAGAATGAAAAGGATGCCCAAAGCCGCCGCAATCAGGGCATAGGGCAGGAGAAAGGCGATGATTGCCCTTGTATTGCCGCGTTTAAAACTCGGCAGTTTTTTCCTGGCCGGCGGGCCGCCCAGCCTGTTAGCCTGGATGCGCTTGGGGGAGTAGCGAGGACGGCTGTTCCGGTCTCCCCAGGAGTAGTAGCCGTGTTTGAAATGCGGTATGGGCATGAATTATGTTTGTTCCAAGGTTTCCTGTTTTTCCTCTTTTACGCTCCGTACAATCCGGCGTATGGCGCTGATTTTTTTGAGCGCGCGGTACGGAGTCAGGTAGTCTTGCGTTTCTTCGTCTCCCTCTTGCGCTTCCAGCATGCGTTCCATAATTTCAGTTATTTCCTCTTGGTCAAAGTTTTTCGCTGCGCGGTGCGCGGGCGCGGGTAAATGCCGGACAATATCAATGAGCCGCTCCACATCCTGTTTGAACCTCGCCGGAACGTCTTTGAAGTCTCGGAAGTTGTGGAGAATGCGGATGACGTGCTCGGTCATTTGGTTCTCTATCTGCTCTAAGAGTTCAATCTGGACCGGATCTTCGGCCATTTTTTGGTTGGCGCCTTTCTTTTTTTGCAGAATATCATACTGTATTTCGGTGATGCGCTTAAGCGCCTCCGGGGAGACATGGATGACTGCGCGCGGGATATGGCGCAATGTTTTTTGCGGGCGTTCATCGTCGGTTTGCGACTCAAAATATTTGATAGTAGTCAGTTTTCCGATATCCACTTCCTGATCAATGCGCTCGCGTTTTCTGGCTTGCACCTCTCGGTCTTTAGCTGTCGTCACATCAATAGCCAAGTACTGGCCGCCCTCGGGGCGCCCGAATTCAATCACTAAATCAGTATGGTTGATGCGGTCGTCAAATTCCGTTGTCTGGAACGTGTACGCGTTCCCGCCCATCCATTCTGATCGTTCTATGTGTTCCGCGAGCAGCGCTTCAAGAATCACCGCGCGTTCGGTTTTTTCAGCTACATCGCGCCTTTGGAGCCCTGCGGTTTTTTGTTTGTCGCGTTGGCGGTCAAGATCGTCTGGGTTGAGCTCTTTGAAATCGTCTATGTTTGGTTCTTCTTTCCGGTATGGCTGCGCGAACTGCAAATTGACTTCCCATTCTTTTTCGGAAAGTTCCCCCTCCTGTCTAGAGTGTTCTCGCGCGAACATTTGTTCGGGGTTAAGCGTCATGGCATTCTTACGGTTATTTTGCTAAAATGAATCCATTGCGTGATACCTATACCATACTTATTTTATGC
>CAYIMZ010000008.1:0-3540 GCA_964364695.1 uncultured Gammaproteobacteria bacterium
CTGTTCTACGGCCAGAACCCGGTGTACGTTGAACTGGAACTTGAGAAAGGATCGGCCGCGCACCGCACGCGCACCACGCTCTATGGACGCAACCTCTAAACAACAAGGCTTCCTCTTGATAGCGTCGCTCTTCGTGCTCTCAACCATGATGGTGGTAGTCAGCTTTTACGCGTCGGGGGTGGCGCAGGAGGTGCGAGTGGCGAGCATCGTGGACACCGCGCCCCAGGCATACTACCTGGCCGAGGCAGGCATCCAGGACGCGTTCTGGAAGCTCGCCAATGACTCATCGTACAAGACAAATTTTGAAACCGACCCGGCCTGGTCAACCTCATTCACCCGCAACGACGCGCTCATTCCCGGAGCCTCGTACGAAGTCGGCATAGAGAACCTTGGCCTCGCAAACGCCATTGTCACCGCAACCTCAACCATTTCGGTGCGCGACACCGAGACGCGGCGCGTGGTGCGCGCCAACGCGTTCAAGGCCTTGAATGATACGCCGAGCGCGGGCATTGCCGTGTACGCGAAAGGCGAGCTCTATGGCGCAGGCTCCAATGTAGCGGCAATCGGGGGTGATTTTTACGCGGGCGGCGAAATTGATTTGAATTTGTTCAGCTCCTGGACCACAAACACGGACGCGGAATCAACCGGAGACATTGACATAAGCATCACGTCCGACTTGACCGCGGCCAGCGTGCACGACCAACAGAGCCCGCCCATCCCCGCGTACATTGACATGCCCCAGATTGACTTTGATTCAAGCGACCCAAGCTCGTACAAGTCCCGCGCAGACTTAGTCTACTCAACCGGGGAGTGGAACCAGCTCTTGAACGACTACCCGGTCACCACCTTGAACGGCATCACGTACGTCACCGGCAACGCGGAAATCAAAAAAGGCACGACCCTTACGGTAAACGGCGCGCTCGTGGCTGACGGATCAATCAAAATCGGCAACGGCTACTCCTCCAACCAGAATCCGGCCCGCGTCATCGTGAACAAAACGCCCGGACAACCCTCGGGCCTCATCGCCAAAAACGACATAGACATTGGCGGCTACAACTCGGACATAGACGTCGCCGGACTCGTCTACGCGGGTTCCAAGCTGCGCGTGCTGGACGGTATGAGCCAGAACGTCACCATGGACGTGGCGGGCGGCATTGTGGCCCAGGACGTTGAGGTGCTCGTTGCCTGGCAGCCCCTCACCGTCACCTACAACCAAGTGAATATCAGCGACGCGCTCGGGGTACCCCTGTTCTCGCAGGTCATCATCACTGATCACTGGGAAGAGGAATACTAATCATGGTATGATAAGGCATGCAGGGGTTGTACATTTCGCAGCGAGAATGATGGAGCGAAGCGACCCTTCGGAGCGGAGAAATGTATAACCCCGAATGCCATTTTGTATGGATATCCTGACAGACACATTTGATGCGTTCGGCCTGGACATCGGCGACAGGTCTTTGAAAGCCGTGTACCTGGCCGGCTCCGGCGCGCGCATCCGCGTGAAGAGCCACGGGCAAGCGGAAGTGCCCAAGGGCGTGTTTGATCGCGGCACCCTGGTTGCTCCGGACAAGCTCTGCGCTTCCGTAAGCAGTCTGCTCGCCTCGTGCGCCCCGAAAAAGATTACAACGCGCTACGTGCACGCGTGCCTTCCCGAGACACACACGTTCATCAAGCTCCTTGAGCTTCCCCAAGTTTCAGCCGCCGAGCTCGGGGCCAGGGTGCGCGAAGAGCTGCCAAGCCACGTGCCCCTCTCCATTGAGGACGCGTACATTGACTGGACTGTGGTGGGGCAAAACGAACAAGGCGCCCTTCGCGTGCTCGCGGGCGCGATTCCCAAAAAAACATCAGACTCCTACACGCAGGCCCTGGCTAGCTGCGGACTCATTCCCCTTTCCTTGCAGGTGGAGGCCCAGGCAATCGTGCGCGCCTTGATTGACGCGCACGCGGCTGATACGCGCGGCCCGCTCGCCATTGTGGACATCGGCGCCACGCGCTCAAGCTTTGCGCTCTACGACCGCGGCTCGCTGCAGTTCACGGTGAGCATCCCCATTGCCGGGGAAGACGCAACCGAACTCATCGCATCAAAACTTTCCCTTTCCTACGAAGAGGCGGAACACGCAAAGCAGAGCATGGGTTTGAACCCGAATAAAGGAGAAGGCGGCGTTGCCGCAATACTCGGGCCCATGGCTCTCTCGCTCGCGGACGCCATACGGAAGAACTGCGTGTTCTACGGGGAGCACTTCCCGGGAACCGCGCCGGTTTCGGGCATCCTCTTGTGCGGCGGGGGTTCGCTCTTGCCCGGACTCCTGGGCACGCTCTCGGATTGCATGCCCGGCATCGCCATTGGCCACGGCGACCCCAACACGCACGTTCCGAACGGGGAACTCGCGGGGCTCGGGCTCTCCCACACAACGGCCATCGGCCTGGCCCTCACCCACCTCATCTGATACATGCGCCAGCCATACCTCAACTTAATCCCGGAATCCCACAAGCTCGTGCTCAAACGCGAGCGCACGTTCTACTTTGTGCACACCGTGGTGGGCATCCTCGTGGTGGTGCTCGCCGCAAACAGCATCCTCCTCATCCTCGCGCGCTTTATCCTGGTGGGCTACGCGAACCAGCTCAAAAACGACACTTCGCTCGTCTCGGTGCGGCGCTCCGGCGTGCAAAAGGAAATCCAGCACATCAACAGCGGCCTGGAAGACGCGGCCCGGGTGCAAGTCGGTTTCACCAAGTACAGCGAGCTCGCAGCAAGCGTGGCAGCGGCCCTTTCCACCGGGGTCACGGTTGATTTTCTGCACGCGAGCACGGATGCGAACACGCTGCACGTAACCGGGGAGGCGCAGAACCGCGATGCCCTCCTCGCGGCCCAGGAAGCCCTGCAATCGCTGCCCGGTGTTGAGTCCTTGGATTCCCCGCTTGAAAATTTTCTTGAGCGCGAAAACATCACGTTCCGGTTCAGCGCGAAGCTCTTGGACAACATCTACCATAACCCGCCTGCCGGCGAATAGCGCGTATGACCGCACTGCTCAAAAACCGGTTCATGATATCAACCATCGCGTTCGGGCTCTTGTTCATCTCACTCGTGGTGCTCATCATCATTCCCTCGTACCGCGAAATCAGGGTCATCAACGAGCAGGTGCTGGAAGAGAGGCTGCGCTTGGAAAAGCTCTACACCCAGGGCCAGCTGCAGAAAGTAGCGCAGCAGAACTACGAGCAGATCAAAAACAAGGTGGGGTTCCTGGACGCGCTCATGCTCCCCGAGCGCGAGGAGCTTGCCTACATCACGGCAGTGGAATCGGTTGCGCAAGCAGCCGGCGTCCGGCTCGCGCTCGCAATCGGGGACGCGAAGCGCGTGCCTGACCAGCGCTTCTCCGAGCTCTCCTTCACCCTCACCGCGGAGGGCGACTGGGAAGCGCTCGTGCGGTTTGTGGAACGCCTGGAAGCGCTCCCCTACTACACCAACATCTCCGAGATGGCGACCAGCGTGCGCGCCGGAGAATCCGGCGGGCCGAGGCACGCGACCATGACCATTGGCGC
>CAYIMZ010000008.1:3640-18871 GCA_964364695.1 uncultured Gammaproteobacteria bacterium
GCGTGCGCGCCGGAGAATCCGGCGGGCCGAGGCACGCGACCATGACCATTGGCGCGACCACGTACTGGAGGATTCCAACCCTATAGGCGACGTAGAGCGAGAGTAGTGGAAAAGCTTGCTTTTCCACTACCGAGCCGAGAAGCCTACATGTATTCATATGAAGCTCCCTTTTTTTCACACCAACAAGCCCCTCCCGCGAGCTCCGGATGGCCTGGACAAGCTCCACGCCGTGCGGCTCGGGGTGATTACCGTGATTGCGGCCATGCTCGCCGCGGTGCTCGTGTTTCTGTACCGCGACTTTTACCAAACCATCATCCAGGCCAAAGCCGTGATCGTGCTCAAGCAGGAGGTGGCATTGGAAAACATAAACCTCACGCTCTACAACAGCGTGTCCGCGATACACGAGTACAAAATAGCGCCGCGAACTTCCGGCATAATCGCTGATCCCTTCAACACGGTTCCGCAAACCCCCTCTCCCCTTACGGGAGACCCGCCTGCCGGCGAGGCAGGGGGCGGGGGTGAGGGCCAGCATCAGGCCGAAGAACCCCAGACCCCATGAAAGACAACGTGCAGAAAACCCAGTTTTCAAAGTTTGCCTGGCACAACGTCACGGACAACGGCGAACCCGAGATCCGGTATGTGCGGGACACGTTCCCGTTTGAGTCGGCTGATGTACAGGTGGTTGCCACCCCGCCGTTGCGGCCCAAGCTTGATTTGAACCCCGGCTACCTCTTCATCGTGCTCCTGTACCCCGTGTACGAGCGCAAGACCAGCGTCGTCACCATCAGCGAGCTGGATATATTTTTGATGAAGGACGCCGTGGTCACGGTGCACAAGAACGAAATCCAGGCTCTCAAAGACATCAGCCAGCGCATGCTTGCGGAGCCGCGGTTTCGGGAGCGCTACCAGGGCGCCAATCCCCTGAAATTTACGCTGGACATGATTGAGAATCTGAACCTCGCGCTCTACCCCATGCTGGACCACTTGTCCTGGGACGTGGACGCCATAGACAAAATCCTGTTCACCGGGCGCGAGCGCGAGCTCGTGGGATCAATCCTCGCGGTCAAGCGCAACATCGTGGCGGTCCGCAAGACCATGAGCGCGCACAAGGACGTCATAGAGGAGATGCAGCGCCACGTCGGGCAGTACGTGGGCGCGAAAGCGCTCACAGCGGCAGCAACCGTGCAGTTTAGCCGCATCATAGACACGTCCAAGGATCTGTGGGCCCAGCTTGAGAACCACAAGGAAACCGTAGACGCGCTCCAGGGAACCAATGAGTCCTTGATCTCGTTCCGCTTGAACGACATCATGCGCACCCTCACCACGTTCTCCCTCATCGTGTTCCCTATGACCTTGCTCGCCGCAATCTTCGGCATGAACACCACCAACGGCATGCCCTTCACCGAGAGTAGTGCCGGGTTCTGGAAGGTGATCGCCATCATGGCGACCGGCATGTCGTTCATGATCTACTGGTTCAAGCGGCACAAGTGGATTTGACGTAAAAAAAGGAGCCCCATCAAGGTCAGCACGCTGGCTGGTGGTCTTGATGGGGCCCGACTAAGGTACTACGGAAGAGCGATGCCTCCTTTCGCGAGGGGGCGAGTTTTGTGTTGGTGTTGGTGTTACGGATTCCCGGCCGCTGCGGCCCGAGCCGGGTGCATGACCTGGTTCGGGTACCTGACTCCGAAGTCCAGGAACCACTCATCAGGCTCGAAGAACTTCTCGGCCAGCTTGCAGACCATGTTCGCGGTCGGATCCACGGCCTCAAGCAGACTGCGCGTCCGGATTGCTTCCGGAGTTGCCGTTCTGTCGTTGGCGATGTTCTCCTGCGCGTACGCGCACCAGTTGGCGAACTCGCTGACCGCGAGCGCTGCTGCGATCCCGCAGTCCAGGTTAGCAGCCGTGGCGCACCGCTCTATCCACGCGACAATGGCTGCCTGGTACCGCTTGTGCCTGGACACCATATCCAGCGCGTACGCGAGCACGCGGGTCCCGAGGCTCCGCTTCTCCGCGCCGCCCAGGTGGTTGATGAACCGGATGTGCCACACTCCGTCCGGGTCCTGGAACAGCGGGCATTCGGGGTGCATGGGTTCGTCCGGCCCCAGAATCGGGACCCTGGCTCCCTGCTCGGTGACCACCGAGAGCCGAGCCCATGCCGTATCCGGATTCGCGGAATCAAACTGCGCGATGTCCGGGTTCAGGAGGAGCGCTGCGGCCGCGCGCCGATGCCACCGCTCGGTCTCCGTATCGTTCGTCCGCGGCGCGTGGCGGTACCGTCCCAGCGGGAACACGGCCAATGTCTCCGTGAATCCGCTGCTCTGGTTTGAGTCGTTCCGCTCGCGCGCTTCGCTCTCAAGCGCGTCCGCGAGCAGCGCATCATACTCGCACAGGCTCGCGATTGCCGAACTCGGCAGGGTATCCACCTGTTTGAGCACGAACACGGCCGGGATGTCCGCGTAGAACACGTGCACCGCGTCGCGGTCGTAGGTGAGCGACTCCACGAACCCGGCAAGCGAGCGGGGGCACACCAGCGCGCACCGCCGGGTGACGCCCTCAAGCCCCTGCAGGCCCCGCTCGTTGATGCGGATGAACGGCTCGGACTCGCGCAGGTGGTCAGCGATGAAGTGCCGCGCGTCCGGGTGCCGCATGAAGAGTTCGTCAAACGCAACCGGAACCGAAACAGTTGAGTCCAGGATATCTCCGAGCGCCCTCTCGGTGCGCGCGAACCCGGACGAACCGTCCAAGGAGAACATGGCCCCGAACGCTGACTCAACCGAAGATGCGTCCGCGCTCGCGGAGTCGCTCATCACCGCGTCGTCCGGGAACAGCGAGAGCCGCGTCGCCAGTTTCTTGGCGCGGCCCTCTGCGATCATCTTCCTGATCTCGGCGCGCGCGCGCCCCTCTTCGGCAGCGAGCTCATCGCGAGCCGCCGTGAAAAGCGCGATCTCCGCGTCCAGCTCCGCACATACCAGGCCGCGGATTTTAGCCATCTTTGCCTCAAGCATGCGGTACAGCACCATGCCCGCGATGCGACTGTCCGTATCAAGCGCGGACGAAACCGCGGTGTTCAGAGCTTCCCCGGCGCTGGCGCGTGTGCCCTCTATTTCCGGGCATGACATGCCGAGGAGCCCGCGCCAGAACCCGGGCCGTATGGCCATGGCCCGGGCGCAGTCTGCTTGCGCTTCCACGATGCCCGCGCCCGCGCTGATCGCGGAAGCGCTGCCTGGGGACATGAAGTGGTCCACGGTCTGCGGCACAAATTCTTCGGGAGACCCCAGGGAAACGCGTGCGCGGATCAGCGTATCCAGGAACCGGACCATCCCCTGCGCGAGGATCGCCTCGCAGGCCCTGGTGCGCATGCCCGCGATGATCCTGCCTGCAATGCCGGTGATGCCAGACTCGGAGAGATGCCGGTCCGCAACCGCGGGAATGGACCGGATGGAGGCAACCACAGCCACGCCAGTCGCAGCCGGAGCCGCAAGGATCGCGCTACGGAGCCTGATCTGATCAAAAATCGGCGCCGCAAACTCGCTGGCGGCCTCACTCATGATCCGGCGTTCCCACGCCGCAATGGTCTGCTGGATGCCGCTTTCGCTCATTGGCGGCGCAAACACCGCCGCACCCCCGCCGGGAGCGCCTTCGCGCATACGGTTGAGCGCTGCCGCGCGCCTGCCCAAAGCGGCAACGCGCGGCAGCTCCTGCCACAGCTCGCACACGTGCAGCGCGGGGGAACTCCACACGAACGGCGTGCGCATGGCTGCCGGAACATCCTTGGCCATGTCCTCGTGGAGCTGGACCGCGAGAAACGATGCGAGCTGCGGAACCTGGGACAAATAGTACAGGTAGTCAGCTGCCATGACCTGGGCATCTTCAAACGAGATCGTCTGGTTCTGGTTGTTCCTGCCCTCAATCAGCACGATCTGGCTGATGAAGCCAGGCTCCAGGTTCTCGGAAAACCCGGGCAAGGGCCCGCCGAAGTGCGGGTGCTCCGGATCCGTGCCCAGGAGCACGAGCCGGTCAAGCGTCCAAGCCGCAGCAGCCATGATGAGCTTATGCCTGCGGTCGCGCTGGGGATCCCCGGAGATTGGGTACACCTCGGGCCCCAGCACCACTAGGCGCTGGCTCACGCCGGGACAGAGCTGGGATCGCCACCCCGCGTGCATGATCGCGGAGGCAAGGCCCGTTCCGCCGGTGCCTGCCACATAGCTCGCCTCGCGCCCGGAGGGCGTGAGCGTCCGGTCCGTCTGGTCGAACGAAGCGTCCGTGGCAGCCAGCCAGCGCTCGACGTACTCGCGCTCCATGGCGTTCAACGCGGCCGCAATCACGGGCCGCTTGTTCACGCCCGAGAGCTTGAGCTTGCACCCGGGAATCCCGCGCCGCGACTGCAGGAACGGAAGCGGCAAATCCCCCTTCCACTGCTTCTCCCGCTCCCTGAACACGGCATGGAAGTTGGTGACTGACTGGCCCAGGACAAGCGTCCTGAGCCACGGCGAGCGGCGCGTCCGGTGCAGCATGCGGTTGTCGTTGATGCAGGTGTCCACTGCGGCAAGCCGCAGCGGCCTGGCGCGCTCCGGGTGGAGCCGGAGCATCTCGTCCAGATGCTCGCCGACCAGGCTGCCCATGCCCCCGCAGAACTCCACCACGTGCATCTTGAGCCGCGTGTCGCCCGCATCATCCGCCTGGTCGGCGGCTGGCGCGAGAACACCGCTTTCGGCTCGCCCTTCGTCGTGCGCGCCCGTGGCCGGACCTTCGTTTGTGCCAGGCGCAACAGTTGCGTCTGCCATTAGGTATACACCTCCGCTGGTAGCACTTCGTGATCACTATCGTCGGGAGCGGCGATATCCGCTGCCGCGCTGGGTACTGCCACTGCGTTCACTTGGTATACCTCGTTCCCTGCGTCCCGGATCTCAACTGCCCCACCGGCGAGCGGGCACATCTTCCCGGGTGGCATCGGGACAAACGTATGGCCCGAGGCAGCGCCGGCGATCGAGAACATGCTGGACGGAATGCGTGAATGGACAAAGATGCCGTCCGGCGTCGGCACCACAGTGATGTTGTTCCCTACCTCAACCCACGTGTGCCTGATAGGCATAACGGTTCCGCGGTAGGAAACATGCCCCACGACATCGCCGTCATCCTGCGCCGCCTTTGCGGGGCCGCGAGGCGCGGAGTAGATGCGCTCTATGCGCCTCCCCTCCCACCGCAAGAGCAGCAAAAAAGATACTGCGGTCGCGAGAATGATCACGAGCCTTTCCGGGAACCAATTCCGGTACAGCCATGCATCCCGCATGGCAATAATGTTTGGGCGCTCGCCGTGAAGAGCGAGGCTCACGCTTGAGTGCGGCACGAGCCTCACCTCAAACGGCAGAGAGCGCTCAAGCGGCCAGAACACGTCTCCGGGGAAAACTGATCCCCTATTGAGAGAGACGTAGATCTCAACCTCTGCCCCATCCGAGAGGCGGAGCCCCTCGGAAAAGGGCACTGGTTCACCGTCAGAACCGCGGACTTTCCAGTGCCCCGAGAAGTCGGAAGCCGCGTTGGAGTATTCGCCCTCCGGCGCGGAAAGCACAGCCGTGAACAGCTCCCCGGACGAACGCGTCGGCGCGTCAAGCGAAAACAGGTGCGCGCCGGCCGAGTAGAGCTCGTCCGTATCCGAAACCGCAACCAGGACCGGGCCTTCTGCGTTGACCCAGGAATAGGACCCCGAAAGCTCGCGGTCAATGGCAGCAAACCGCGCGGCTACGTCTTTCCAGGACGCGGCCGCGTACACAGGAAAGTCCGGATTCCGGAACACGTCGCGCAGGTGCTCCTCGCCCTCGTACTCCCTGTCGCGGGTGTAGACGGAGATGAGCTCCGCCGTGAACAGGTGCCGTCGGTCCTCTGATATGCGCGACATACAGCTCCGGATGTGCTCCTGGATGGACTCGGAATCCTGGCCTTTGGGAGCCTGGTTCCAGCCGTCTCCCACAACCGTGATATGGAACCTGGTGCCGGATTCCTTGAGCTCAAGGAATCCGTTCTCCAGTGCGTCCAAGAGCGCGAGTTCGTAGTTGGTGTACGCAAGCTCTGTGGACGAAAACGCGTGCCACCCCAGGTAGTCGCGGACCGAGTCCGCGAGCGCTGCGCGCTCCGCGTCCGAAGACGCGGATGGCCAGCGCAGGTAGCTCGTACCCACGAGGTACACGGTGACCTTGTTCCCGCCGGTGACGCTCCGGATGCGCTCAACCGTAATGTCCCCGGCCTCTTTGATGTCCGAGGCGGAGAGTGAAGCGGATACGTCAATGAGTACCACGCTGTGGTAGGTGCCGTTCGGAAGGCTCCAGGGAGCATCGCTGAACGGATTCTCACGTGGGAGCGGGCTGGCTGGCGCGCTCTCTGTCCCGGACCACGGCCGTAGGGCGACTTGGTGATCCAGTGATTCGCTGCCCGTGCTGCCCACAGAATCGTCAAAGACGGTCCGCGGCTTGGGCGCCACGGTCGGCCCGGTGTGCCTTTCGTCGTGTCCGGGCTCAACCCCGCTTTCATAAACGCCAGAACCACCGCACCCGGACGCAAAAAGGCTTGCTAGTAGAGCGGCAAGCAACCCGAAAAACAACCTGCTCTCACGCATGGGTATTCCTCCCTCTGCAAGTGCGAGTATGAGTTACGTGGGTATTTGGGTAGTGTTATCTGTTGGTCTTATATGGCTACTGATAGCCATCTGATTGTCAACGTTCTTCCCGTATTTACCAGATGATATTTATACTACATTATATAAAAATTGTCAAATTTTAAAAAAAGAGCCCTCCGTCTCTCAAAACCGAGAGAAACAGAGGGCTTTGTCATGCATCATACGTGACGATAGAACAAGGGTGCGTTCACGCTACCGGGAACGCGTTGCTCCCCTGGGTTCACTGCGCCGAACGCGCGGCGCGGGTTGCGGTTCGCGACCATTGCCGCTTGCAGCTGCCAGCTCACCCGGACTGCCCGCGGTGAGCGCGGGCCGTGCTTCTCCGCCGAGCAACGCTGCCGCGTCCGCGAGGAAACCGTCCCGAACCCCGCGGTCCGAGGTGTTTGCCGCAAGCAGGGCAATGCCTGCCTGCGTGCGGGTCACCTCGTTCTTGAGGAGTCCGGCGGCCTGATCCAGCCGGGCCCTGATGGGCTCGTTCTGGTTCGCCGCGATCACGACCCGGGCCTGCACATCCACTTCCGCGAGTCTTCGCTCAACTTCTGCCGAAACGCGCGCTTCCACCTCGTCGCGCAGCACCTGGTCGCGTCCTGCGACCAGGGCCGCGAGCGTCGTGGCGAGCGCTGGCGTGAAGTGAAAGCGCTCCACCTGGAACTGGATCAGTGTGAGCTCTTCGCGGCTGGCGCCCGGAATACGGGAAGCGAACTCCTCGCTCGCCGGACGCTGCTTTTCGGTGCGCGCGATGATGCGGGAGAGCTCTTCACGGACCGCAGCGAACGCCGCCGTAAGCCTCTTGGCGCGCTCCGGGTTCGCGATGATCACAACCGCGACTTCGGACTGGAGCGCGTCCAGCGTCTCCAGTGTCTCGCACGCCTCGGCCTTGCGAATGAACTCCGAGACGTGGTGCATTTCCTCCTGGTCACGGATGGCCGCGCGCACATCGCGGATCTTGGATATGAGCGCGTCCCGCTTCTCGGTTGGCAGGCCTGCATCGGCCAGGCGCGCTTCTGCCTCATCCAGCTTCCACGCCGAGATCAAGTGACTGACCTCGGCAACCTCAAGCCCTATGCGCTGGTCTTCCAGGAGCCCGAGGAGCTTGGCGCGGTCATCATCCGTGATGAGCTTGGCTTCTGTTATGCGCGCGCGCACTCCCGGAACATCCGCGAGTAGGTACAGCTCTGTCGCATCCTTCTTCAGCGCGCCGCACTCTGCGTGGTACCGCTCGTTTGCGAGTTCTGCCTCGCGCGCCGCCAAGGCCGCAACGAGTCGCGTCTTGTCTGCGAGTTCTGCCGCCTCCACGATGGACCTCGTGGCAGCGACATCAGTGGTCGCGCGCGCCGCTTCCATGAGAACCGCTTCAGCGCGCGCCTCCCACGCCGCGGTGAGCCGTTTCCCGTTCTCCGGATCCAAACGCTTGGCTTCCACGGCTGCGCTGATGCGCGCGCGGAGGCCCCAGAGCGGCTCACCCGACTCGCGCCGGGTAGCCTCGCTCAACTCGGAGACCAAGGCTTCCTGCGCTGCCTCGGCCTTGCGGACGTGCTCCGGCGGGCGGACCTCGCAGACCGCGACGTCTTGGAAGGAGTACACGTTGCTGGTGTGCCGCAGCTCCGCGAGCGCGCCGGCAACTTCCTTTTCCAGCCTCTGGCAGAGCGCGGACTCGCGGGCCACGCCGGGACGCCCGGGAAGACCCGCAACCTTGTGCTCGGCGTACGTGCGCTCCCCTAGAACGCCCGCGAAGCCGTCCGGAAGCAACCCGCAAAGCGCGGCCCAGTCGCTCACCAGCACGTTGTGGAGTCCTTCCTGGGTGCGCGCGATCAGGGCCTCCATGCTGCCCACAGCTGCCTGGCCGCGGATCACCACATCAAGCAGGATCTCTTCGTCCGCGCTGTGCGTGCCGGCCCTGGCCGAAAACCCGCCCAGCACCAGCACGAAGTTGAAAGCCTTGGTGCTGACCACGAATGGCAGCGTCTCGTCTATGGGCGGGCTCTCGCCCTGACTGACCTGCCGAAGCCCGGTGGACGTCGTCCTGATGAAGGCGACCCCGGGCCTCTGGAACCAGCCGCGCCGAACCTGGGGCAGCTTCCCCTTGAACGGACACTGCGGGTTGGTCAGGACGAGAGGAATAGCTCCTGACTCCTCGGCAACGCCGAGCAGTGCGAGCCCCTCATCAACCAGAACCCGATCGAGAGCCTTGATGCTGGTGCCGCTTACTGTGATTCGTGCGTCCATCTCGTACCTACCTCCTTGTGGCGGTATGGGTGAAGTTGAGGTGAGTCAGAATACCCCAAAAGCTCCTTTCCGGAGCGCATTGTACACAACATTAGTTTTCTACAGAACAACAAAACTACAGTTAGTTATACATAATTGCCTATTTTTGTCAAGTTTTTCAATGTTGACAAAATACTTCTAATATGATATTAAAGATATACATCAACACTGGCCTTTGACAATTGATAGTTTGGTTAATTGTTTGGCACAATAAACACAAATATCGCCTATTCCCATCACCTTCTCAAACTGCGTGAACAACGCGAGGAGTTTTGACGCATGAACGCATCAGCCCAGACTGGCACAAACCAGGAAGAGCAGGACGTGGAGGAACAGATGCGCAAGAACGCGGCGAAAGTCGCGGGACGCATCGCCAAAGCGCGCACTGCCGCGGATGTCCGCGCCGTGCTCGCAGAGCTTCCGAACCAAGAACGGTCCTGTGAGCTCATTGTTGATGATGTTGCGAGGCTCACGCGCGAGGGTGAGGCCCGTGCTCTTGACCTCGCGGTAGAGGAAGGGCTCGCACGAGCCGCGTCTCCGGACGAGGCGCGAGCGCTCCTCCCCATGATCAACGAGGCTCCGGAGCGCACCGAAGACGAACAGACGCGCAAGCGGAACCACACCAGGCGCGTGCTCCAGAGAGCTGGCGAGATGGAACTCGGGCGTGCCACAACCGTGCGGCTCGTCGAGGGTTTCACCGCCAGGCTCCAGACACCAGAGTACCGCGCCGCAAACCAGGAGGACACCGAAGAGATCCGGGACCTCCTGCAGAGCGCGGCAAACGTCCGGCTCTCGGCCATGCGCCGCAGCCGCCGGAGGTTTGCGCTCGCCTCGCTCGCCTGGCTCGCGCTCGGCCCGCTCTTGGTGATTGCGACCCAGGCTCCGGTGGTGCGCGTGGATATCATCCGGTTCAACGCGCTGTTCCAGTTCATGGACGACAGGACGATCCCATACACCACGCGCTACCTGCCCGGAGCTTTCAAGTTCGGGCTCATCCACCATCCGTTCATGATGGCAGTAGTCCCGATCTTCATCACCGTGATCCTCACCACAAACCGCATTCCGGGCAACGGCATCGACTGGAGCAGCGCCCTGTCCAGCAATGGCATGGCCAAGCTCCTCGCCATCGCAGCCTGGATATGGCTCTTCACTGTGCTACTCACCCACCCCTAGAGGACACCATGAACCAACAAAACCCGCAGCAACAGGGAGGCCAGGGCCGTCGCAACAGAAACCGCGGCGGCGGCCAAGGCCAGGGCGGCAACGCCCTGAATATCCCCGGTGTTCCGCAGCACGTACTGGAAGCCGGATGGAACGCCCTCCCGGCCGCAGATGTCGGCGCCTTGCTCCGTTCCCGCCTGGAAGGCGATAACCGGCGGCTTGATGAAAAGCACAGGGCCGAGACCAATAAGACGGAAGCCGAGGCTGACGCTAAGAAGGCAGATGCCGAGAAAACGAGAGCCGAAACCGCGAGGGCCGCCGAAGAAAAACGCAAGGAAGCGGAATCCGCGGCCAAGGCTTCACAACAAAAGGCAATGGCGCTCTTCGCGCAAGCGCTCTCCTCGGTCACCGCGAACATCCCCCTCGGCACCTTTGCTCGCGAGTACCGCGAACGCCTGACTACCAGGTTTCTCTCACGGCTTTCCCAAAAAGCCTTGGAGCACTTCAGATCCGCTGTTGTGGCAGGGTACGACGCAACCGTTGTGGCAGAGCATGATGCATCTGTGAAGCAGATCGCCCAAACGCTCATGATGCTCGCGCGGATCAAGAACGACCAGGAGCGATTCCACACCGCTCGCGCGAGCGGCCTGCTTCCCGAACACTTCCTGCGAGAGGAGTAACGCAATGCCGCACGAACGAGGATTTGTCGGACAAGCTGCCAGAGACATCGGCAGGGAGGTCGTCGCCGAGGTCGGCGCTGACATCATCAGAGGCCGCACCGGCCAAGGAGCGGCCGCAACGCCCGGCTGGTGGAACAGCTGGTGGAAGTCGTTCCTTGCTGTGTGGTGGCCGGGCATGAGCTCGGCGACCCTCGCCGCGGTTAAGGGCAGGGTCGTTGACACGCTCAAGAGGGATCCGTCAATTGCGGCCGACGAAGTCATGGACAAAGCCGCCGAGTTTGACCGCTTCCTGGTACGCCTCCGCGAGCGCGAGCCGTGGCGCGTGCAGCGCTTCGCGGAAGTGATCGCGGAGATCCCTGATTCTACTGACCAGGAGAAAGCGTTCCTTGGCGCCTTTGATGCCGAACCGCGCGACTGGGAAGCTCGGATCGCAAGCATTGCCGCAGAAAAGCCGCTCTCAACCAGGGCCGGCGAATGGTTCGGCCAGAACGTGTTCAATTGGGAAGCTGCCAAGCGCCACCTGAACTCGGGCTGGCAGTTCACCAAGCGCCACGCTCGGCGAGGCGACACGCACGCCACAACGAGGATCGCGCCCGCGGTGCGCGCCAAGCGCATCGCGTGGAACGCGAGCCTGGACCGCGCGGCAACCCGCGTCGAACAGAGAGGCGGCAAACTCACCACCAAGTGGTGGCTCCCTCTCTGAAACAAACAAACACCAACAAGGAGTACGTACCATGGCAGGACTTCTGAAAGAGCTGTGGGAAATCCTCTGGAGCTTCCTGCGGTGCGACTTCCGCATTACCTGGGCCGTTGCGTCCGGCGCAGCCAGGCGCCTGTTCGCCTCTTTCGCTGTTGAGGCGGTCGGCGTCCTGATCTTCGCCGCGCTGGCCCAGTTCCATCCGTACTGGTACATGATGTGCGCGGCTGTGGCAGCTGTGGTATCGCTGTACCAGTACTCGTACCTCGCGGCAATCACAGTGCCAGCGGCCGTGAACTTCGCGCTCTCGCACCAGCTCGCGCTGATGCTCGCCAAAATCCTGGACTCGTCCAGGGTCCCGTTCGCGAAAATCGCGGAAGCGGTCGCCCAGTTCCGGGAAAAAATCGACGAGATCATCAAGCAGCCCAAAGGTGAGATCGGCGATTCCATCATGTCGCTCCTGCTCCAAGTCGTGAGGCCTTTGGAGCTCCCGAACGCGGTCGTGAGCACGGCCGTGGATCCCATGATCGCAGTCATCAAGGCTGCGGACAAGACCATCCAGGAGCTGCCCAAGAGCACTTTGGAGCAGGTCATCAAGGTTGCGGGTCCCGCGTTCTCCACCCTCCTGGTGTTCCAGTGGTTCAGTGTCGCTGGCTGGGCCTTGCTCGCGTTCTCCCCGCGCGCCATCACCCTGGCACCCGTGTTCGTGGCCGCAGTCGGCGCAACCCTCACGCTCCTCGCGTACCCGCACCGCACAAAGGAGCACACCCGCACCAAGCTGGAACGAGGCGCGCTCTGGGTGCTCGGCATATCCCTCGCTTGCGCGGCTTTCAAGTACTACGACGGCTCGTTGTTCCTCCTGCCCCTGTTCGTGGTCGCGTTCGCAGCCGCGCTCGCCTATGCCCTCTTGCACTGGGGCGTGCGGTTCGGCGGAAGCGCTCTGGTACTCGCCATAGGCATCTGGGGTATTGTCATGCCCCAGCACTGGATCACCACCTGGTCCCACATCGGGAGCGCGGACAACCGCGCGCACGAGGAAGTAGTGGTCAACACTCCGGACGCGCAGTACCAGGAAGACTGGAAGGGTCTCTATACCCCGGACACGGCGGCCGCGCCGCTCAAGGTGGGAGACCAGCTGCGGCTCGTGACGGGTTCGTCGCTTGAGACGCCGACTATTGATGGCGAGGGCAACTCCTGGATCCACGTAATCGGCGTGTACAACGCCAAGACCAAGATGGTTCCGCAGGGGTCAAAGCGATTCTGGTACCCCGCAGGCTACGTCCGCAAGAAGCAGAATAAGCCCGGAGACCAGAACGCTATCCTTCACCCGGGAACCGGGGACACGCTCGCGATCTTCAACCCCGCGGACGCGCTCCGGAACGTGGAGGCTGTACACAAGCTCGCGCACCCGCTCGCGGGGCGCGGCAGCCCGGTGCTTGGCTACGGCTCCGAGATTCCAAGCATCCCCGCAGGGCGCCCGGAGCGGGTCAACAAGAGCGTGGTCTTCGTCGCTCTTCCCGGCACCGCGGTCAGCGCTGCGGAAGACGGGATAGTCGCAGAAGTTGAATACGCGAAGGACGGCAGTACGGTCTCCATCCTGCACGCCCTCCCGGACGGGCAGCGCCTCTGCACCCGCTACCACGGCATGGCATTCGCCGCAGTCGCGTTCGGCGACACAGTCGCGCGGGGCAGCGCAATCGGTGAGAGCAGCAGCCGGCTCCGCTTTGAGGTCGCGGAGCAGACTCCCGGCACCGCGCACTATGCGTACGCAAACCCCATGCTCCGGATTGAGGGGATCCCGGTAGTACGGATTCCGATCGGGGAAGGGCCCGACAACCCTGCCCCGTACGCCATGGTCGCATCTCCCTTGCCTGGGAGCCGCGATCTGTACCCTTTCTGCGTGTCCCAAGCCGTCACGGTTCTGGACCGCTTGGGTGAAGCTGGGGACGAGGTTGAGATCACACTGCTCTCCCCGTCTGACGCGAACTACTACGTGGCCGACGGCAAGAATCGGGAGCACCCATTCCGCAGCAAACTGCTCTCGCCAACGGGGTGGAACTATCCCGAGGGGTGGCAGCAGAAGTACGTATTCTGCCTATCGCCCCGCGTGGCCACCTACGCCATGCTCATCACCGGAGTCAACGGGTTCAGCGAACCCCTGGGCTACGGCAGAACCCTGCAGCTTACGGAATCGGGCTGGATCTGTATCGGCATCAACGAGATCGTCCAGTACCGCCGTCCGGACGGCTCGCTCTACCTCATGGACGACCGCGCCCTCAACAACTACCGCGAAGGGCCTGACCAGTTCATCCTGGTCAAGGCCACCTTCCGCAGGAACGGCGTCATCATCTGACATCAACACACATAGGAGGGAAAAAACAAAAACAGACACAAACGCCGTATGGTTCGTTGGTAGTCCTTTGTTTCGCTGCAGTAGCAGTCGGTCCCTCGCCTATGAAGGTTGATTCAGATCTTCCGGGCGGGGGATCTTTTTTTACGCGCGCATTCCTTGTCCCGCCCCGCGCCCCCTACCTGCGGCTCCACTTCTCCCACACAACCAAAAGCGGCGACGCGAGGAAGATGGACGAGTACGTGCCCGCCACCACGCCAATCAACAAGGCGAGCATAAAGTTCTTGAGAGAGTCGCCGCCAAAGAGGTACACCGCGAGCAAGACCAAGAACACGGTGACCGAGGTGAACACGGACCTCCGGATGGTTTCGTTTACGCTCGCGTTCACAATCCACTCAAACTCGTGCTTCCAGTGGTCGCGCGACAAATTCTCGCGCGTCCTATCAAACACCACAATGGTGTCGTTCACCGAGTACCCGAGAATGGTCAAGAGCGCGGTCACGAACAAAATGTCCACCTCAACGCCTGCGACAACCCCGAGCACCGCGAACACGCCCGTGGGAATGGTCACGTCATGCACCAAGGCAACGATTGCGGCAATGCCGTACTTCCAGCTTGAAACCGGCTTCGCCACTTTCCGGAACGCCCAGGCAATGTACAGGATAATAGCAATAATCACCGCGATCATGGCGTATGCTGACTTCTGCTTGAGTTCAGCCCCAATGGTCGGGCCGATTGTTTCAAACCGGTCCTCCGTGACAAGGGATAGGCCGCCAATGGTGGTGATGGGAGATGATATGACAGCCCCGTCTGCAGTGCCCACCTCAACATTCACGGGGTTCCCCTGGCTGTCTGTCGCCTGGATTGCGGACGCCGCGACCCCTGCATCGCCTGCGGGAACGCCGCCAGAGCGCTCCTCCTCGGGCAGCTGACCCGCAAATTCCGTGTTCAAGCGGCCAATAATCGCTTGGTGCTCGTCCTCGCTCACGTCGCGGAACCGAAGCAAGAACCCATGCTCCCCTGTTTTCTGCGCCTGCACCGAATCAAGCAGCGCAGTACCGCCCTCCGGGGCTGCAGTCAGGATGCTCTGGATTGACGGAACGTCAGTCGCAATCCGCTCGGAAACGGTAATTTCCAAAAGCGAGCCGCCTGTAAAATCAATGCCTAAGCGCAAGCCGAACACCGCAACGCTAAGAATGCTTGCTCCTACCAGGAGCCCTGAAATTGCGAAATATATGTTGCGGTGCTTGATGATCTGCATATGCGATAGACGTCATCCCGAGCGAAGCCGAGGGATCTGGCCCATAGCCACGCTAGACTCCTCGGCTTCGCTCGGAGTGACGGTATATTATACCCCCCAGAGCCACTTCTGTTTGGAAAGCCACGAGGAGCGGCTTACGAGCTCAAT
>CAYIMZ010000009.1:0-16861 GCA_964364695.1 uncultured Gammaproteobacteria bacterium
TAGGTGTTTGATAAGACAATCTGCGCCCGCAAAGCGCGCACATCATCCCCGGTCAGTGATTTGACCGCTGCCTTGGTTGCGATGGGGCAAAAAAACGGCGTCTGGATAGAGCCGTGGCTTGTTTTGATGGTCCCGAGCCGCGCGCGCGAACGCTTTGATTGTTTACGGATAGCGTACATAGGAAGAAATGGGGACATGACCCATTTTTTTCTAAAAATGGGTCATGTCCCCATTTCCCACCACTACTCAATCCCGCCAATGGTCACGCCGTTCAAAAACAGCTCCATCGCCTCGCCGGCCGCATCATCAGTAACCTTGAACTCGCTCCGCTCTAAAAGTTGGGTTGAGCCGGAAAGTTCTGATGTCGGAGTCACGCCGATTTTGAAGCGCACCTCAATGGGCAGCTCCAAGGCGGGCACGCGCGAGGCGCGCCAGGTGACGTTGCGGGTTGCAGCGTCAAAACTCACCTCACCCACCGCGAGGCTCGCATCGTTCTTCCAAGAGACGTAGCTCGGCAGCCGGGCAGAGAGCGCCAAATCCCGCAAGCCCGAAGTGGTGGGCCCGATGTTCCACTGCATCACATACACAGTCTCTTGGCCGACTTGCGGCGGATGGGGGCCGCTCCCGATGGTCGCGCCCTCCGGGCTCGTGTAGAGCCCCATGATGTCAAACTCAATGTCAGCCAGAATGTTGATGAGGCTCTCTTCGCTCGCGACGCTCACCTCCTGGTCCCCGAGCCCGGCTTTGACCTCGGCCCCGGCAACGAGCCTCGGAACGCCCGCAAATCCGCGCGGGGGCCGGTCCGCGGTCACCAGGGAGAGCCGCACTACCGTCTCGGCCCCGGGCCGCAGCGAATCCAGGCTCGGGGTCGTGGTGGCGTCCCAGAACACGCTGCCTGACTCGTAGAATCCGCTGTGTGCGATGTTGAGCGATGTTGAATCCCACAAGCCCTCATTGGGCATCTGCAAGCGCACCACCACGTTGCGCATCACGTACTCGCCCGTGTTCTTGAGCGTAACAACGTAGTCAATGCGCTCGCCCCACTGCAACTTCTGCCCGCTCGCCGGAGTCCCGGCAATGGTCACCGAAACGGACGCGTTCTGGATGCTGATGTCTTTTGATGCGGTAAGGAGCGGCTCGCTCGCTCCAAGCCGGCCAAGCGTAGCGCCTATGGCAACGCGTGAACCCATTTCTCCGCTGATGAGGGCGGTGATTGCGAGCTCGTACGCGTCTTCTGTTTTCTTGAGCGACGAGAGGGGCCAGCGCAAGGTTCCCTCCTCCTCGGGGGCGGGGTCAAGAATCTTTACCGAGAGCGCGGCCGGGATGGCGAGGGTAAGGAACAGCTCATCCGCGTTCTCGGCCGCAAGCGAGTCGCCTCGCGCGCGCACCCCCAGCAAAACCTCTGACCCTTCCGCCGCAACAGAAGGACCGTCAATGGCGAGGCTCATGGTGGGGTCCCCGAGGGTCATGGTTTCCGAATGCTTAACCGTGTACGCGCTCGTGAACGATTCAGGCTGGAACGAGAGCGAGAACGGGATCGCTACTTCGGCCCCGGCACGGCCCGCAAACCGCGCAGTGAACTGGAAATCAATTGTCTTGCCCGCTCCGACGCCGCCGAGCTTCCAGGTGTTGTTGGCCTCGCTCTCCGCGGGGCGGTCCGCGGACAAGAAGTGCGCAACTCCCGCCTCCGGGTCGCTCGCCTCGTCCGGCCAGTCAATGTAGAGTTCCAGGGCTTCCAGGGCAACCTCCTCGCTGTTGGTGATGGCGAGGGTGTACGCGATGCTGTCCGCGGTCTTGGGGTTCTTCTCGCCCTTGAGCTCAAGGCTCACCCTGCTTCCGGTGAAGCTCTCCGGCGTTCTCCCGAACAAGTACATGCCCCCGAGCACCACGCCCGCCATGGCAAACAGGAACAGCGCCAGGCCCCAGATGTAGAGGGCTTTTCCGCTCTTCTTGGGCCGGTGCTCAAAAGAGCGCGGGTTAAACGTGCCCGTGCCGTAGATGCTCTTCATGGCGCTCGTAATGTTGCGTGATGCCATATGGCGGTTCCCTCTCCCTTACCGGGGAGAGGGCTAGGGTGAGGGTGTGATAGAATGATGGAAGTTCCAGCTTTCAAGCGGCTCGAGAAACACGTAGTTCCAGAACCGTTTTGCGATTAACTGCGCTTCCTCCCCAAAGGTTGCGCTCTGCCCCGCGAGCTCCGCGAGCACGGCAGCATCCGCTCTGTCCGCGAACGCGTCCCGGGCAGAACACGCGCCGCAGAGCATGCCCCCTCCCTCGCAGCTGAACGCGCCCAGCGAGAGCCTCTTTTTGCAGTTGATGCATTGCGAGAGCTCGGGCGCGAAACCGATCAGGCCGCACAATTGCCACACGAATCGCGCGGCGATTTCGGTCTCGCGCTCTAGGTGCGGCGCAAGAGAGAGCTGTGCGAGCGTCTCATCCAGGAACCGGTACACCCCGGCATCGCGGCCAAAGGGCCTGGTTGCCCGCTTCACGGCCTCAACGCACACGCTCGCAGCCGCGGTCTTGCTGATGCTCGCGCGGATCTCCCGGTGCGCCTCGCGCGTCCTGCTTCCTGCCAGTATATCCCATCTCCTGCCATTTGCAAGCAGCAGCTCGGTCTTGATGAAGGGCTCAAGGTGCCCGGCCAATTTTGATTCAATCTTGCGCACCCCGCGCGCCCGCGCCTCAATCCTGCCGAAGCTATCCGAGAAACACGAGATAATCCGGTCGTGCTCGCGGTAGGGGTACGATGACAAGATGATTGCCTGTGTTTTGTACGTCGCCATGGTTATTGATGTCATTGCGAGCGAAGCCCGAAGGGCGCAGCGAAGCAATCTTATCGTCGCGGTGAAGCTCGTCGTTAAGATTGCTTCGGTCGCTAACGCTCCCTCGCAATGACAATAGTCATTTTTTCGCCGTTTACCTCAACCTCTTCCCCGCCTTTCCCCTCTTTGATCTCTTTCGCGGCCACGAGCCGCTTGAGCTCGTCCGCGTGCTGGCCAAACACTTTTTTGAGTTCGCTTGAAGATGTATGATACGTCAGCGTGATTGAATCCCCGGGGGTCAGGCCTCTCTTTTTGCGCATGGCGTTGATGGCGCGCGAGAGCTCGCGCAGGTTGCCGAGCGTCGCGAGCTCGGAGGTGATCTCCGTGTCAAACGCAACCGCGGATGCATCGCCCTTTATGTACGTGATACTCGTAACGTTCAGCTCGTCGCGAATGAGCTCCGTAACATCGTCCGCAAGTTTTTCTCCGGTAACGCGCGCCGAGGAGAGCGGCTGGCGGATCTTGATGCCCGCTTCCGCGCGCGCCGAGAGGCCCCGCTCCACGATGCGGCGCGCCTGGCCCATGCTTGATAGAACTTTTTCATCAATCTTCCCGGCTTTCGGCCACTCCGCAAGGTGCACGGACGCGCCATGGCCCAGCTCTCTCCACACGTGCTCTGCCGCAAACGGCATCACCGGCGCCATGGTTAAGGAGAGCTGCGCGAGCGACCATTTGAGCGTTTCAAGCGCCTCTTTGTCCCCGTCCTTGATGCGCTCGCGAGAGCGGCGCAAGTACCATGTGGAAAGCTCGTTGACATATTCCGTGATGGGCCGCGTCGCCTTGTTCAAATCATACGCCTCGTACGCTTCGGTTACGTCTTTGATAAGCTGGTTCGTCTTGGCAGTAATCCATTTGTCCAGGACATGCCTTCTCTTGTCATTGCGAGCGACCAACGGGAGCGAAGCAATCCCGTGAACAGTAACGGGATTGCTTCGGTCGCTAGCGCTCCCTCGCAATGACACCGAGGGCGCATACATCTGGTAAAACGACAGCACGTTGTACAAAATCAGCAGAACTTTCTTCACCACCTCTTCAACGCCTTTTTCCGAAAAGTTGAAGTCCTCTGCCCGCAACACCGGGGACGCGGCCAAGTAGTACCGCACCGCGTCCGCCCCGTACTTCTCAAACATATCCATGGGGTCAGGATAGTTTCGCAAGCGCTTGCTCATCTTTTTCCCGTCGGAAGCCTGCACGATGCCGTTCACTACCGCGTGCGTAAACGCGGGCTTTCCCGCGAGCGCCGCGGCTAAGACGTGCAGATAGTAGAACCACGCGCGCGTCTGGTCCACGCCCTCGGCGATGAACTGGGCCGGAAAGTTCTCTTTGAACTTTTTCTCGTTCTCAAAGGGATAGTGCTCCTGGCCGTACGGCATGGAGCCTGCCTCAAACCAGCAATCCAGAACATCGGGCACGCGGCGCAAAATGGCGCCGCCTTTTCCCGTGAGCGTAATTGTGTCCATGTGGTGCTTGTGCAAATCAAACCCCTCGCCGTCCGCGTTGAGGTAGAACGCGATCGGGGCCGCAAACGGCGTGCCATCGCACAAATAGTAGAACTTCCCGAGGCTCCCGTGCCGCAGCACGCGGTCAAACGCCGCTGCCACGATGCCGTGCGACACCACCACCACGGTCTTGCCCTTGTGCGCGCGGGCGACAGAGGTAAGAAAACCGCGCGCGCGCGCACACACCTCATGCGCCGACTCGCCGCCGCCCATGGAATACGCAAAGCGCTTGGCAAGGGGCAAGGATGCATACTGCTGGTATGATGCGTCGCCCGCGAGCTCGTCTTCGGACCGCTCCTCCCAGGTCCCGTTGTTATCCTCCGCGAGCAGGTCGTCAAACCGAACCGCGAGGTTGAGCTTGCCTGCCAGAACTTCGGCAGTCTGTTTCGCCCGCAGGACCGGAGAGCTGATAACGGCATCCGCGCGTTCGCCTGCAAGTTTCGCGGCCAATCCGGCTGCCGCGGTTGTACCCGCCGCAGTCAGCGGGTGCGCATCGCGCGCTGACGAATAGATGCGCCTGACGTTCTTTTCGCTCTCCGCGTGCCGCACAAAAATGATTTTGGTGATTGCCTGCTCGCTGTGCTGGTACAGCTCATCAATCGAGCCAATGACTTTGGTTTCTGCGCCGTCTTCTGACCTCCACACAGGCAGCACGCTGCCCCAGAACCGCTGGCGGGAGATGGACCAGTCCCGCGCCCCTGCAAGCCACTGCCCGAACCTGCCCTCTTTAATGTGCTCCGGCATCCAGTGGATTTTTTCCGCGTTCTTGAGCAGTTTTGATTTAATCTTTTCAACCGCCACAAACCACGAACTCGTGGAGTAGTTGAGGAGCGGGGAATCGCACCGCCAGCAGTGCGGGTATGAGTGCGTGTACTTCTGCTTGCTGAACAGCAGATGGTGCGCGGCAAGGTATTTCACAATTTTGACGTCCGTTGATTCCGCGTCTTTTGTTTCAGGATGATCCGGAGAATTTGGCTTATCCTGATGCTTTACGAACATGCCCGCAAAATCCGTAACCTCTTTCTTGAACGTGCCGTCCATGTTCACGTGCTGCACAAACGGCAGCTTCTCCTTTTTGGAGAGCTCGTAGTCATCCTCCCCGAACGCGGGGGCGATGTGCACAATGCCGGTCCCCTCTTCGGTGTTCACGAAATCCCCGGCATACACCTTAAACGCGTTTGCATGATGTTCAAGTTTCGGGTCATCATAGTACGGAAACAGAGGCTTGTACAATGCGCCGAGCAGGAGCGCGGCAGTGACACTGGCGGGCGTTCCGTGTTCCTTTCCGGCAAACACGTCCGCAAGCCGGTCTTTTGCGAGAATGTACGTTGAGCCCTCATGCGCAACTTTGACGTACACAATGTTTTTGCCGATTGCGAGCGCCATGTTCCCGGGCAAGGTCCACGGCGTAGTAGTCCACGCCAAAAGATACGTTCCCGGCTCATCAGCCAATTCAAATTTCGCAATCACGCTCAAATCAGTCACCTCCTGGTATCCCTGCGCCACTTCGGACTGGGCGAGCGTGGTCTCGCAGCGCGGGCAGATGTGCATGGAGCGGTATGCTTCATACAAAAGGCCCTTGTCATACAATGCTTTGAACACCCACCACACGCTCTCCATGAACTCAAGGTCCATGGTCTTGTAGTCATTGTCAAAATCAACCCACCTGCCCAAGCGGTTGATGACCTTCTGCCACTCGTCAACGTACTTCAAAACTTTGGAACGGCTGGCCTCGTTGAACTTGTCCACCCCGTACGCAAGAATGTCTTTTTTGTGCTTGAACCCGTGTTCCTGCTCCACGATGTTCTCTATGGGCAATCCGTGGCAGTCCCAGCCCCACCGCCGCTCCACGCGGAAGCCGCGCATGGTCCGGTAGCGCGGCACCATGTCCTTCATCAATGACGCCACGATGTGGCCGTAGTGCGGGGTGCCGGTCGCGAACGGCGGGCCGTCGTAAAACACGTAGTCGCCCTTTGGGGCGGCCTTCGCGAGCGATTTCTTGAATGTCCCGTCCTTCTGCCAGAAATCAAGGATTTTTTTCTCTATGTCAGCCTGGTTCATGCCAAAAGTATACCAAAAAAAATCCGCATTTTCAAACGAATCCGGGGAAATTAAACTGCTCATCTGATTGTGGATAAACTATGTTGAATGTTCGGTAAATTTTCGGTATACTGCACCTAATACTACAGCAAGCCTCATGGCCAACAAATATGCCAACATTAACCAAAAGCCAAAAGAATATCCTTGACTTCATAAAAACGCACATAGAAAAAAATGGATATTCCCCCACCCTCAAAGAAATCGGGGAATATTTTGAATATTCGACTCCCTCAACAGTCCATGAATACTTAAAAATACTTGCAGAAAAAGGATTCATCACAAAAGACCGGTATCGCGCGCGGAGCATCGCGCTTAAGGAGGACTTCGGAGCTATGGTGCAAATACAGCTCGCGGGGACCATAACTGCCGGAGAGCCCATAGAAGCAATCCAGGAACAGCAAACCATAGCAGTACCCCAATCAAAGCTGCCGCGAAACGGCAATGTTTTTGCGTTGCGTGTTTCCGGGAACAGCATGATAGATGAACATATTCACGATGGGGATGTAGTGCTCGTAAAACAACAGGAAGTGGCGCGAAACGGCGAGCGGGTCGTCGCGCTCATAGACAACTACGAGGCAACGCTCAAAAAACTATACAAGGAGCGCGGACGTGTGCGCCTACAACCGGCAAACAGCGCGTATGAACCAATCATCATCACCAAAGAAAGAGACTTCAGGGTCCAGGGAGTTGTTATAGACGTCATTCAAAGCGCCAGAGCATTGCAGTTTGAACATGAAATCACGCCGCAGAACGAGCCTCAAGAAAAAACATTGCCGCTCAACCAAATCATAGTTGGTGATGCAATAGTAGAGTTAAAAAAACTTCCTGACGAAAGTTGCGACGTGGTTATTGTTGATCCGCCATACAATATTGGAAAAAATTTTGGGAACAATCTCGATAAGCGCGAAATGCACGAGTATGTGGCGTGGTGCAAAGAATGGATGCGTGAGTCCATACGGGCGCTCAAACCGTCCGGCACCATGTTTATATACGGCTTTAGCGAAATACTGGCGCATCTTTCCGTTGAAATACCCATCAACAAGCGCTGGCTCATCTGGCACTACACAAACAAAAACGTAGCTTCGCTGAATTTTTGGCAGCGGAGCCACGAGGCAATCATCTGCGCATGGAAAGACGAGCCTATCTTTAACCGGGACGAGGTGCGCGAACCATACACTGAAGGATTCCTAAACGGAGCCGCTGGCAAAGTGCGCAAAGGAACGGCAGGCCGGTTCAGTAAAAATGGCGCTGAAACCATCTACAAGGCGCACAACCGCGGCGCGCTCCCCCGGGACGTTATCAAAATACCAGCGCTCGCGGGCGGGGCGGGTATGAACGAGCGATGGTTCATCTGCAAAACATGCGATGAGGTATGCGAACCGCGCGAACTCAAAAACCACCAAGAACACGATACCGAAAAACACCCGACGCAAAAACCGCTTTTGCTTTCGCGCAGGCTCATTACATCCGCCATGCCGGAAAAAAACGGCGTGGTGCTCGTCCCGTTTGTGGGGACCGGATCAGAATGTGTTGCCGCCAAAGAGCTTGGACTTTCGTACGTTGGATTTGAGCTGAATCCGGATTACGTAAAACTTGCGGAAAAATATCTGGAAACTGCTGCGTACGCGCCCCAATTAGTGTGATGCGTCTACCCCTGCTTTCTTACCCTCAAAAGTGTGGGGCGTAAAAATCACAAATCCATTCCGTAAACGCTGTAATTCTCTGTTGTCAATAAACCGTTGGTACGGCAGTTTGTAAGTGCCATCTTTTCTTTTTGGATTTTCAAAATAATCATCGCTCGGAACTTCGTATTTAATATCAATAAACTCCCCGGGCAATGGATCCTTGGACTTTGACTTATCCTGACGCACTTCTCTGCTGAACGACTTCTTTTTTACCTGATAGTTAAGCGTTGTTCCTTTGTACTGAACTTGAAAGTCAGCGCCCTTCCTATCAAGTTCCGCGGACATAGAGACAGTGCCATCTCCAAAAACTGATTCCGCAACATAACCGCCATGAATTTGCGTGATAATACTTGCCCAAGTGCGGTAAATTCGCGCAGGCAAACCGCGATAAAAACAATCTTCACACATGGTTATTTTCTCCCGAAAAACTTCAATGTCCGCTTTGTAGGTACTCAAATATTCCTGGAAAAAATTCTCAAAACTCAAAAACCTTTTCTGATCCCAATACACCTCATACAGCGATGCAATCGCCTGTATTTCTTTGGGCAAATCCATTTCTACCAGCTTAATGGGGCGGTATTTTTCCCGGTATGCCGCAAGGTCAACTCCGGATAAAAATTCAGTAAACTGTTCTAAATTCATACTGTTTGTATAACTTCCGTAACAGTACCCTTTTTCATCTGAAGAATCAACTAAATTTTAATGGCCCAGCCGCTCCTTCACCTGGTCTATCTTGGCCTGCACGTCCTCGCTCCCCGGGTTCAAGGCGAGCACAGCCTCAAACTCGGCCAGGGACTCCTGGTACTCTTCCAGCCGAAAGTACGCGACCCCGAGCGAGTAGTGCGCGTTTGAATGGTTCGGCACCTCGCGGATGACCGCGCGAAGCCTTTCCACGGCCTCCTCGGGCTTGTCGTCGTTGAGGTAGAGCCGGGCAACGTGGTACGCAATCTCCGGACTCGCAGCCTCCCATAGCTCAAGCTCGGAAAGCGCCGCAGCAGCGCCCGCTTCCTGCTCCACGATGAGCGCGAGTTCAAGCCGGGCCGGCAGGTAGTCGGGCGCAAGGGAGAGAGCGCGGTCCAAGCCCTCGCGCGCTTCAACGCGCAACATAGCTGTTGATACGTCTCCGGAAACCAGGACACTGGCCGAACTGCGGTAAAATTCGGAAATGGCGGCTGCCAAGGCAACGTTTTCGGGCCACAGGACATACGCTGTCTGGTACTCCGCGCGCGCAAGGCTGGCCGACCCTTCCGCATACTTATCAAGCCGCCGGTACAGCCCGGCCGCGCGCCAGTGCGCAATGGGGCTCCCCTCGGCCGCGGCGCTCCCGAGGATGTGGGTGATGCGTTCCAGGGCCGCGCGCTGCGCGTCTATGGAAAGCGGGGCCGCGAGAAGGTCAAGGAGGGATGATACCTCACCCAGCCGGTACTCGCGGTTTTGGGGCGCAAGGCTCGTGGCGCGCTGCCAGAGGACCGCGCGCGACTGCACATCCGCCTGGCCCGCCGCAGACCGCGCCGCGCCTTCGGCGCGCACGAGCCTGAATTGGAGCGCGAGAAGCGCGATATACAAAACCGTCATGAGCGCGACAAGCGCACGCAACGCGGTGCGGCCGCCACGGCTCAACGCGCGAGCCGCAGCGCTCGGGCGCCGCGCCCCTTCCAGAACCTCCCGATCCGGCTCGTGCCACAGCACCATGGCAGAGCCCGCGAGCGCCATGGCAAGCCAGTACGTCAAAAAAGAAAACGCGAAAAACCAAAGTCCAACCAGGCCCAACGCGAGCGCGAGGAGTGCCACGGCCCCGAGGTACGCGCCCTCGGACATGGTCCCCTCTTTGAACGAGCGCACGTTGGCGCGCCAAAACCTAATCCCGAACACAAGGAGCGCTCCGGTGAACAGCATCCACCCGAGGCTGCCCAGTGCACCGGACTCAAGGTACAGCTGTAGGTAACCGTTCCCGAGAGCAGGCACAGCCGCGTCCAGGGACCCGAAATCATCAAACGACATGCCGGAAACGAGTACGTACTCGCCCGAGTTGCCAAGCCCCTGCCCAAAAAGGCTGAACCCCTGGGCCGCCACTGCCTGCCAAGAGGCGGCAGAGGCAAGCACCGAATCGCGCGGCACATTGAGAGAGGTGAACGCTTTAACCGGGATGATGAGGAGCAGCACGGCCGCGGCCCACACCTGCAACGGGTAGATAAAGTTGCGCTGCCAGAGCTTTTTGGAGTAGCGCATCTGGAACGCGAGGAGCGCGGAAAGTCCGGCAATCAGCACGAGCCACGCCCCAAGCGCGTCCCAGGCAAAGAGCACGCCAAGGTGGAGCGCTATGCTTGCGCTCCACAAGAGCTTTACGGAGCGCTTCTGGAACATGGCGAACGCAACCATCAAGAACGTCATCACCGCAAACACGAGCAGCACCCCGCGACCAAGCACCCAGCCCGCCTCCGCATACCCCCCGTTAAAGAGGAGCGTGTACGCGAGGAGTGCGGTGAGTACGGTTGAACCCAAAAATATGCTCACCAAAAGCTGCTTCACTGCCCGCACCGTGCCTGAGCCGTACATCACCGCAAACAGCCAGCTTGAGCCGAGGAGCACGCCGAAGAACGAGAGCCGCACCGAGGCGCTCTCAAGCCCAAGAGCTCCGGAAACGCCGAGCCGCACTAACGAGCCAATGCCGAGCACAACGAGCGCCAGAACTGCGAGCAGCGCCAGAGTGCGGTACTGCTCCGGAACAGCGCGCGTCTCCGAGAGCTCGCGCCGGAAAAGTCCGCGCCAGAAGAACACCGCAAACAGGGTGCCGGAGAGCGCAAGCCACAGCGCGTAGGAGCCAAACCCGAACCCGGTAGCCGCGACGTGCGCGAGCGCAAAAAACGCGCCGAAAATGCCGGCCGTGCCCATGAGCCGCCCGAAGAAGCCGGCAAAGTACCTGCGGATATGAACACCGGAGGCATCTCGTGCCTCCGGCTGCTCAAGTTTCTGGTATGGTTTTCTTCCGTATTTGGCAATGTCAATCGCCATATCGGGTGGAACCCGGGGGTCCAAAGTTTACTGGCCTGCCTTGTAGTTGGAAATGGCCTGCACGACGTTGGAATCTTCCTTGAGGTCTTCCACGAACAGCACCTGGTCGCGGTTGATGATCATGGCGTCGGTCGGGCCGTGCAGCTCATTGCCGAGCTTCACGAGCGAGAGCTCGCCCTGGGGGTTTGCCTGCTCTTCGCCTTCCGCGGTCTGCTGGAGCGGGCGCGTCACCTGCAAGTAGTAAATCTCGTTGAGTACGACCTCAACCTTGTTCTGCTTCTTCACCTGGCCGAAGTACACCTGGCCGTTGGTGAGGAACACGGCCTGCCAGTCCTCCTGGAAGCCGCTCAAACTGGTAGAAGTGAACCAGAAGAACCCGGCCGCAGCTGCGATGATCACGAGGAGCAAAACGCCGAATCCCGGGCCTCCCCCTGTGCGCGGGGCGCGTAGAGGCGCAGGTTTTGGCGGCTGGGGCTCATGTTTTGGTGTTTGGGTGGATGAAGGGGTTGGTTCTGCCATGTGATGCTCTCCTTGATAATTAATGCTTGTTGATTGATTCATTGTACAGCCCCGCCTTTTGAAATGTCAATAATACGGGTATACTGACAGCACTATGACGGGAAAAATCCTGGCAAAAAACAAGCAGGCATACGCGGAATACGAGATTTTGGACACCTACGAAGCTGGTATGAAACTTACGGGCCCGGAAGTCAAGTCCATAAAATCGGGCCACATCAAGCTCCAGGGCTCCTATGCCTCCCTCAACCCGGGAACCGGGCGGCTCTCGCTCGTGGGAGCGCACGTGGCCGCGTACAAGCCTGCGGCAGGCAGCCAGGCCGGCTATGACCCGCAGCGCTCGCGCATCCTCCTGCTCAAGAAGAAAGAAATCGCAACCCTAGTGGGCAAGCTCAAGGAAAAGCGCCTCTCCCTTGTGCCCTTGTCCGTGTACTCAAAAGGGGGGTTGATCAAGGCCGAACTCGGCCTGGTGCGCGGCAGGAAGCAGTACGAAAAGCGGGAACAGATAAAAAAGCGGGACATAGAGCGCGAGCTCGGCCGCAAGCTCAAATCTTGACATATTCAAGTAAATGCGGTATTTTTATAGTTGCCTTTCAACGCGGGGATGCCTTAAGTCGAGCTCATCGCGTTCAGCTGTTTGGACAATTCGCAGTGCTTGGGCACTGCGCAACAACAACCCAAGAATCACAATACTTGCAAAAAGCATTGTCAGCAGAGCAATGAATGCGATCGCGCAAGCGTTCAGCGTTCCGAGCTTTGCGCCAGTTGTAGCGTAATACGCTGCAGCCGTCACCGTCCCAGGCCTGAATGGGGCGATCGTGGCGCCATACTTCAGGACGCAGCTGCAGCGGTCCTCTCGCTGCAGTAAAGCCTTAGAGGATAGCGGCGCGCATGTTTTTCCTGTTTAGAGTGCGTGCCGCGAATCCAATAAACAGGATACGATTGTAGTTCCAACAGCCGGACTGATTAGCCACATGGGTGAAACACCCATCATCTCCACCAACTTTACCCCAAAAATTCCTCGCTTCGCTCGTCAGTTTTTGGGGACCCCGAATATATAATATGCAAAGACGCTCACCATCATTCTACCGGAAACGGATGGCCCGCCAGGCGCCGCAGCGTTTCCGCGCGAACGAACGGATCCGGATTCCGCGCGTGGTTGTGATTGATGAGAACAGCAGCAACCTCGGGGAAATGGACACCAAAGCCGCAGTTGAGCTCGCGCGCGAACGCGGGTTTGATTTGGTTGAGGTCCAGCCAAAGGCCGTGCCGCCGATCTGCAAAATCCTTGACTTCGGCCAGTTCCAGTACGAGCAGGAAAAAACGCGCTCCAAGCAAAAAGCGCGCCAGAAAAAGGTTGAGATCAAGGCGGTGCGCATCTCGTTCCGCATCAGCGAGCATGATAAAGAGACCAAACGCTCGCAGGCTGAAAAATTTTTAAGCCAGGGCAACAAGGTCAAGATTGACGTGGTGCTGCGCGGCCGCGAAAAAGGGTACGTGGAAGAGGCGCAGCAGACCATGGGAGCTTTTGCCAAGAGCCTGGGGGAGGGCGTGGCAATAGAGCAGCCGTTCACCAAGCAAGGCGGCAGGCTGTCCATGGTGGTTGGCAAAAAAGCATAACCTTGACGCATCCTACGCTTTCTGATAGGATGACGTGGCGTTTGTTTATATAATTTTGCGGCTGACGCATGCCAAAGCTCAAAACTCACAAATCAGCATCCAAGCGCATCCTGGTCACCCCAACCGGCAAGCAGCTCAAGCGCGCGGCCGGGCAGGACCACTTTAACGCGCGCGAACGCGGCAACACCAAGATGAACAAGCGCCGCGACATTCAGCTTTCCCGCGCAACCTCCAAAATGATTAAGACATTGATGCCATATGCCTAGAGTCAAGCGCGGCATGATGCATTCCAAGCGCCGCAGGAACATCCTCAAACAGACCAAGGGGTTCAAGTGGGGCCGCAAAAAACTCATCAAGCTCGCCAAGACCGCAGCCACCAAGGCGGGCGCGCACGCGCACCGCGACCGAAGGGTCAAGAAGCGCACAGCGCGCGGCCTGTGGCAGATTAAGATTAACGCTGCGGCGCGCGCGAACGGCACCATCTACAGCAAACTCGCGGGCGGACTCAAAAAGAACAAAATTGAGATTGACCGCAAAGTGCTTGCCGACATCGCGGAGCACGAGCCAGCCGTGTTCGCTGAAATCGTGAAAGCCGCAACCAAGTAACTCTCATCAAAAACACCCCCTCCTCTCGCGAGAGGAGGGGGTGTTTTGGTATGCAACAATTATTGACCTGGAGGTGGCGCCACTGGTTCAGCAGGTGCCTGCTCTGCTGGGGGGGCAGACGATTCCGGAGGCGGCCCTGATTCTGTTGGCGGCGGGCCATAAGTCTCGCCTTCAGGCGGCCCAGACGCTCCAGGCGGCGGGCCGTATGATTGACCTTCGGGTGGTCCGTATGACTCGCTTCCGGGCGGCATCATTCCTTCGGGAGGCATCATGCCTTGCCCACCCTCGGGCGGCATGCCGTACTCCCCTCCCGGAGGGCCAGACTGCTCTTGCCCTTGGTACTGCGAGGAATCATCCCCTTGCGGCCCGCCCATGGGCGAACCTCCGGGAGGAGGCCCAAAACCCGCGCACGCATCAGGATTTGCCATGCAGTACGCCTGGCACTCTTCGGGGCTCGTGCACCCGCCTGGGCCCGCTCCGCCCGGCGGCATCCCCTGCGCTCCGTCGCCCGGCGGCGTCCCCATCTCCCCGCCCGGCGGCATGTTGGCCCCCATGTTCTGTTCAAAGCACTTGCGCATCACGTCCCCTATTTCCTGGGGCGGCATTCCCGCGCCGCTCTTGAATGCTGCCATCGCGTCTGCGCCAACCGCAGATTCCAGGCACGCGTACACCTCGGCTGGAGCCTGCTCAAGCGCTGCCTTAAACTGCTGCTTGCCCTCTTCCATCTGTCGCAAGTCATCTTCTGACATCATGCCGTTCTCTTTGGCGAACTGCATGCAGGTTTCCTGGTTGGCCGGGTTCTTGCAGAAATTTTCGCACTCGTCTTTGCCGCGGCAATTGCCCGGCCCCTTGCCGCCGGTTTTCTTCATCATCTCAAATTCCTCTTTGGTCATCATGCCGTACTCGTATGCGAATTCGGCGCACACAGTCATGTTGTCATCCTGCTGGCAGAACGCTTCGCACTGCTCCTTGCCGCGGCACCCGCCCGGGCCCTTGCCTTTCGTCTTCCGTGCCATTTCCGCATCCTTGGGGTCCATGAACCCGGCTGCCAGGGCAAAGTCCATGCACGAGTCAAAGTGCTCTTCCTCGGAGCAGTAGGCGTCGCACGCCTCTTTGCCGTTGCAAGGCGGGGGTTTGGCGCCGGCTTTTATGGCAGCGAGCACCTTCTTTGCTTCCGCAAGCTCCTCTTCCGGCAAGAAACCAGCCTCCTGGGCAAAGGTAATGCACTCTTCCATGTGGTCAGCCTGCGAGCAGTACGAGTCGCACTGCTTCTTGCTGCCGCACGCGGGCATCTTTACCCCGCGCGCTTTGGCTGCCTGGATTTTCTTGGCTTCAGCGAGCTCCTCCGGCGGCATCAGGTCGTTCTCTTCGGCGAACGCAACGCACTCGTCAATGTGGTCAACTGAATCGCAGTACGCCTCGCACGAGTCCTTGCTCGTGCACCCGCCCGGGCCTGAACCGGCTTTCAAAAACTTGCGCGCGGCCTGGATTTCCTCGATGGACATCATGCTGTTCTTTTCGGCAAAGTTGAGGCAGGCCTCAATGTTCGACGAGCTGTCGCAGTACGCCTTGCACCCTGCCTGGCTTCCGCAGTTCCCGAGCTCTTGTACGGGGTAATCAACATCCGCGGCAAAAACAGCCGCAGCCCCGATGCCGAGCGCAGACAACGTGCCGACAAAAGCAAGGCTCAATAGAATTTTTTTCATATAGGGCTAGTTGAATGGGTTAGTCTTGATGTCGGAGAAAGGATTTGTTTTGGAAACCGGGTTCACGTCCGGCGCGCCTTCCATGGGGTTTGAGCCCGGGTCAATGTCTGGCAGCACGCCCTGGCTCGCCTGCTCGCTCAAATTCTCCACCGCGCTCCCCGCCTGTTCTACCGGACTTGCTGCCTCTGGTTTCAAGTAAAACCAATAACCAAGCCCGGCCGCGACAAGAAGAGCGGCCAGGGCGCCCAGTATGGTAAGTGTTTTTTTGCTCATATCTGTTAGCCTAGATTGATATAACCATGGCTATTATACCACAAAGCCAAAGGCTAGTCCACGTTCCTATTTCTCCCAGAGGTACTTGGCCACCCGCCACCCGTACTTTGCCGCAAGCAGGAGGATGAAGAAGTAGATCACGAACTGCGCCACCCGCAGCCCGATGTTCACCAAATTGATGGTCACGTCCTGGAGGATGTCGTTGAGGTCGCGCACGAACTGCTGCACTGCCGCTTTCCAGGAATCCTTGATTTCTTTGCCATCCACGTACTTGCTCTCGTAGATGCTCACGTTGAAGAACGTGTACGCGAGCCGGTCAAGCTGCTCTTCCTTGGCGCGGGTCAGGCGGTCCAGCTGCTCGTTGATGCTGATGCGCTCCTGGGTGAGGCGCTCTATCAAATTGATTTTTGAGTCAATGATTTTGGCGAGGCTCTCCACGTCCTGCGCCCGGGTGGCAAGCTCGGTGATTTCATCATACGCGGACACCGCGTTCGCGAGGGTTTCGTCAATGGAAGCGCGCTTCTTTTCCAAAACCTCAACCTCGCTCGTGTAATCATCTATCTGGCGTTTGATGGTGTACGTGTTCTGCGTAAGGTTCTCCGGGTTCAGATCGTTGATAATAGTGAGGATCTCATCAACATGGTCGTTCTTGACTTTAAACGAGTAGGAACAGCCTTGGTCATACTCGTTTGAGCTCTCAAAAATAACGTAGTCAAACCCCTTGAGTCCCGAAACCGAGGAGCAGGTGTCGTCCAGTTTGTGGGTCTGGATGGTTGAGTAATAATCAGTCACCTCAAACGCTTCCGCGTCATCCCCTGCCGGAACAGAGGGCTTTGGCGGAACAATGTTGCGGCTGGAAAGGCTTTCCTCGGTTGCGTACGCGCTGTCAAAATCCACTCCCCCTTTGCCGTAGTACGCTTCCTGCGGCGCATCGCCGCGATTGAGCGCGGTGAACGACGAGCCGACCACGCGGAACATCAAGGCCAAGAGAATCAGCAACACCAACGCCAAACCCGCCA
>CAYIMZ010000010.1:0-1239 GCA_964364695.1 uncultured Gammaproteobacteria bacterium
GCGCGCTACCAACTGCGCCACAGCCCGTCTCTTGAAACCTAGCAGAAAACCCCCGCCAAAGCAAACACAAAACCGCCCCGACGTGGCGTCGGGGCGGTTTGTATTCGTGTGCGTTACTCGCGCTCACGGGGAGGGCGAGCTTCATTGACCACGATGTTGCGGCCGCCGAAATCGGTGCCGTTCAAAGCGTCAATGGCTTTCTGCGCTTCCTCATCGGAAGACATTTCCACGAAACCGAATCCCTTGGATCGGCCCGAGAACTTGTCCGTGATGACGGTTGCGCTGGTAACCTGGCCGTGTGCACCGAACGCCTGAGACAGATCGTCTTCAGTCGTCTGGTACGGCAGGTTGCCCACGTATAGTTTCTTTGCCATAGTATGGATGCGTGATGTTCGCTAGGAACACCTACATCAATGTTATCACCTGTGTTTCGACCACGCATCCAACTAAGAAGAGCCGCCTCTGTGGCGACTCTTTAAGAAAAGAATGCGAAAAACAAGGCTTCTCCATACTAGCATGGATAGGCCAGTGTGTCAATGCCCCCAAAAAGGGCCAAAATAAGAGCCGTTTCAGCAGCTGCGGAAACGGCTCATGCAGAATCATCGGCCACGCCCGGGTCCTGGTCACAGGTTATGGGCGGCAAGCCATCGCGGCGTATATAGTCAACGCGGCAACGAAGTACCCATACGGCCTTATTGTAGGCAACCCCGTGCGAGTCTGGCGCCAACACAGAGCCCACGCACTTGTCGCCGCCTGGAGTGGCCTGATACGCGGCCCAGTGCACCAATTGGACTTGTTCCTCCATCCAAGGCCTCCTCTCCTGTCACGCCGGGGAAAAAGAACCTCCTCCTTGCTTTCAGTATACACCTGGCATAAAAAAAGTAATCCACATCTCCCGGGCTTGATGATTCCAGACGCTCTTGACGTTTCTTTAAAAGAGTGTAATAGTAACCGCTCAAACCAAAAAACAGCAGTCCCTCAACAACAAAGGCAGACAATCATGCAATCCATGGACGCATTGCTCGCGTGGATGTCCGCGAGCCCGATTCCGGCTCCAGTACTTACCGCTCTCGCGGCGCTCTCTGTGCTCGGCATTGCGTGCCTGGGGGCCGTGATCGGCATGACTGCACAATCATGGTGGAGCAGCCGCAAAAAAGGAGGACCGCCATGACCAAAGTGGTCACCCGGCACCTTATCGGAAACCTGTGGTATGAGCACATCCAGGATCAAGGGTACACC
>CAYIMZ010000010.1:1339-16566 GCA_964364695.1 uncultured Gammaproteobacteria bacterium
GCATCAGGGGCTCGCTCCAGGGCACCTGTTTTTGGCGCTGCTCAACCAGCCGGGCGGCCTCGTACCGGTCATCCTCTCTAAGATGGACAAAAACCCGGATGAGCTCGCCCGCGCCGTACAGACAAGCCTGACCCGGCAGCCGCAGGTTTCGGGAACTCCGTCCCAGCACCTGACTCCAGAGTTGAAAGCGGTGTTTGATAATGCAGAAGCAGAAGCAGAACGGCTGAAAGACGAGTACGTGTCAGTTGAGCACTTGCTGCTTGCGCTTTTGGATGATAAGAACATCAGCGCCATTGCGGGCATTTCCAAAGGTGACGCTGAAAAGGTGTTAAAAGAGGTGCGCGGCAACCAGCGCGTCATAGACCAGGATCCCGAGGCCAAGTACCAGGTGCTGGAAAAGTACACCACTGATTTTACCGCGCTCGCTCGCGAAGGCAAGATTGACCCGGTCGTAGGCCGCGATGATGAGATTAGGCGCATCATGCAGATTCTGACAAGGCGCACCAAGAACAATCCTGTGCTCGTTGGGGAACCAGGCGTTGGCAAGACCGCGATTGTTGAAGGCCTGGCAAAAAAAATTGTGGACGCAGACGTGCCCGAGCCGCTCCGCGGGAAAAAGGTGCTTGGTTTGGATTTGGCAAGCATGATTGCGGGCACCAAGTACCGCGGCGAATTTGAAGACCGGCTCAAGGCTCTCATTCGCGAAGTTGAAGCCGCGGAAGGCCGCATTATTCTTTTTATTGACGAGCTCCACACCGTGGTTGGCGCGGGAAGCGCAGAAGGCGCCATGGACGCGGGAAACATTTTGAAGCCCGCGCTCGCGCGCGGAAAACTGCATGCAGTAGGGGCCACGACTTTGAAGGAGTATCGTTTGCATATAGAAAAGGACGCGGCCCTGGAGCGCAGGTTCCAGCCTGTGTATGTTGAGGAACCTTCGGTTTCCGATACGATTTCCATTTTGCGCGGCATCAAGGAAAAGTACGAAGTGCACCATGGAGTCGCGATCCGCGACAATGCCCTGGTTGCGGCCGCGAATTTATCATCCCGCTATTTGACGGATAGGTTTTTGCCGGACAAGGCAATAGATTTGGTTGATGAAGCAGCAAGCGTGCTGCGTTTGGAGATTGACTCAAAACCCACGGTGATTGATAAGATCCACCGCAAACTGCGCCAACTTGAAATTGAGCGCGAAGCTTTGAAAAAGGAAAAAGATGACGCTTCCCGCGAGCGCTTGGGCGAGATTGAAAAGCAGATTGCGGAGATCAAAGAAGAGAACAAATCCCTGGAGCTTGCCTGGCAGAACGAGAAGCAGCACATTGACGCCATCAAGCACTCACAGAGCGAGATAAACGACCTAAAGGCAGAAGCCGAGCGCAAGGAGCGCATCGGCGACTTACAGGGGGTTGCGGAAATCAACTACTCCAAGATTCCAGCGCTGGAAAAACAGGTGAAAGAATCAAAGACTAAACTTGCTGGCGTACAAAAAGGCAATCCCCTCCTCAAGGAAGAGGTTGATGATGAAGACATTGCAAAAGTGGTGTCACGCTGGACCGGTATTCCGGTTTCCAGATTAGTGACCGAGGAGCAGAAGCGGCTCGCCTCCATGGAGGAAGAAATTTCCATGCGCGTGGTCGGGCAAAAAGACGCGATTCGCGCGGTATCTAACGCCATCCGCCGCTCAAGGGCAGGCATCCAGGAAGCGGGCAAGCCCATTGGCTCATTCATGTTCCTTGGGCCGACCGGCGTTGGCAAAACCGAGCTCGCCAAAGCAGTGGCCAGTTTTCTATTCAATGACGAGAAACAAATTGTCCGCATAGACATGAGCGAGTACATGGAAAAGCACACCATTGCGCGCTTGATTGGCGCGCCTCCCGGGTATGTCGGGTATGATGAGGGCGGGCAATTGACTGAAGCGGTGCGCCGCAGGCCGTACACCGTGGTGCTCCTGGATGAAATTGAAAAAGCGCATCCGGACGTGTTCAACGTGCTCTTGCAAGTGCTTGATGAGGGGCGTTTGACTGATAGCAAGGGCCGGACTGTTGATTTTAAAAATACTGTGATTATCATGACGAGCAACCTGGGCTCTGACATCATTGAAGAGCGTATGAATGACCGCGCAAAGCAGGAAGCTGAAGTTGAAAAGCTCTTGCACAAAATGTTCAGGCCGGAATTTTTGAATCGCCTTGATGACATCATCATCTTCCAGCATCTCACCGAAAGCGAGATCGCTGATATTGTGGATTTACAACTTTCTATGGTAGAAGAGCGCCTGGAACAAAAAGGCATCAAGCTCGCCATGACCGATGCTGCAAAGAAACATCTCGCAAAAGCCGGGTATGACAAGGCATTTGGCGCGCGCCCCCTGAAGCGGCTTATCCAAAACGAAATCCTGGATGAGCTTGCGCTTTCCATTATTGAGGGTACAATCGGAGATGGAAATTCGGTGAGCATTGATTACCGAGGTGATTCCATTAAAATCAAGAAGCAGTAAGCCCTTAGAAAATCCAACCACGCACCTTCAATCTTTCAGGAGGGGCTTGTGCCAAAGACATTGTACTACTGCTCATTGCGGGACGCGCGCCGCGCCGGCATGACCATGATACACGTGTATGCGAACGACGAATCTCCTGTGCCGCTTCCGAGAGACGTGCGGGGTCTCAAGAAGCTCGTGAGAGAAGCGCACAACGAAGCGGACTGGAGGGGGTTCAATCGGTTCGCTCCGGAGGGCATGGTCATGGTCAGGAAAATGCGGCTGGTCCGAAGAAAGGGACTCAAGCCTGCCGCAAAACTGATTGAAGTATCAATCGGAGCCGAACAGCGCGGCGAAGAGGTGCGCATCGGCTGATGGGGCGAGGGCGCCCCCAGGGCTGAATGGAATATGGATGTTCCATTCAGCCCCTTTTTTTGCTATACTGACACACATTACTCACACACCCTGAACATATGGTCACATTTCTTTCAGTTTTGACGCTGCTTGTGGACATCATTATCGCGCTCGCCATACTTGCATGGATTATAGAGCGATTCCGCAAACTCCCCTTTCTCGCGCCCGTTAAGCGGCTCATCCGGACATACAGCCTGGAGCTGCTATTCATCATCCCCTTGATTGCAACACTCGGCAGTTTGTACTTCTCTGAAATCCGGGGATGGACGCCGTGCAAGCTCTGCTGGTACCAGCGCGTCTTCATGTACCCGCAGGTGATTCTTGTGGGGATGGCCTTGATGCGAAAGGCGCGCGGCATCATCACCTACCTCATTCCCCTTTCTGTGATTGGCGCAGTGATTGCCGTAGCGCACTACGTAGAGCAAATCCGCGCCCGGCTCGCGCCGCTTGATCCGCTTGCGCCCTGCGACCTCTCCGGCGTATCTTGCGCCGCAACGCCCATATTCCACTTTGGGTACATCACCATTCCGATGATGGCCTTTTCGGCGTTTGTGTTGATTCTGACTGTGGCTTTGGTGAGCAAGCGCCGATCCAAATAGTATGAAAAAGCTGGCAGCACTCCTTGCCTTGATTGCGGCTTTTAGCTTTGTCGCGCCAAGTGCGCTCGCGCAGAGCCCGAATGACGAAACACGCACCGTGATTGAGGTGTTTGAGCGGGACGACTGCTCCCATTGCAGGGATTTTTTTGCGTTTGTTGATGACCTCACGCAAACAAGGGATGATTTTGAGGTGCGCTCGTATGATTTGTACACGCCCGAGGGAAACGCGTTTTTCCAGGAAGCAACGGACGCGTTGCGACTCGTAAAAGGCACGCCTATCATCTATCTTAAGGGCAGCATCATCCAGGGCTTTGACAGCGCGGAAACAACGGGCAAAGCCATTATTGATCTCTTGGATGCGCCTGCCGGCGGGCCAACGCCGACCCTGCGTGAAGTTGTGAATGCTGCACAAGCGCAAGAAGCAACACCCGACATCCAGACAAACCCGAACATCTGCGATGACGGTACCTTGTGCACGGTTGAAACGCCAGCTGCGCTGGTACGCATTCCGTTCACGGACAAGGTGTTTGACCCGAGCCAGTACTCACTGCCGATCCTGGCCGCAATCCTCGGCACGGTAGACGGATTCAACCCCTGCGCCATGTGGGTGCTGTTCATGTTTCTTGCCGCGCTCGCCGCAATCGCGAACCGCAGGAAAATGCTCCGGGTGATTGGGTTGTTTTTGCTGGCTGAAGCGGTGATGTACTACCTCATTCTCTCTGCCTGGCTCTATGCCTGGGATTTCATCGGATTGGACCACATAGTAACTCCCCTGGTGGGCGTGCTTGCCCTGGGCGCGGGATCGTGGTTTTTGTACGAGTGGTACCGCAACGAACAGGCCTGCCGCGTGGCTTCTCCCGAGCAGCGCAAACAGATTGCATCCAAAATCCAGACATTCGCAAACAAACCCATGAGTTGGGCAGTTGCCCTGGGTATTATCGCCATCGCGTTCTCGGTGAACATCTTTGAGTTCGCGTGCTCAATCGGCATTCCCCAGACCTTCACCAAAATTCTTGACCTTGCGGACCTCTCGTGGGCGGCGAAGCAGCTCTACAGCGCGATCTACATTATCGGCTACATGGTTGATGACCTCATCGTGTTCGGAATCGCGCTGTACAGCTTTGAAAAAATCGGCATTACCGCCAAGTACTCGCGCATCTCGCATCTGATCGGAGGCGTGCTGATGGCTGCCTTGGGCTTGGTACTGCTCCTGAAACCCGAGGCGCTCGTGTTTTAAAAAAACGCTTCTGTCAGGATCCGATCTTCCTGCACTCCGAGCGAGAGCGCCGCTTTCCGCATGTCGCGCGTAAAGCTGATGGACCCGCAGATGCTGATGACCGCGTCGGGCGCTTGAGCGAGCGCTTGTTTGATGTCGCCCGCATTCATGCGCCGCAGGATTGATTCATGATTTGGGGGGAACTGCTGCTGCGTGAGAAATGACGTAACCGAAACCTGATCATCTTTTGAAACTCTTCTCAACAGCTCACCAACGTATGGACTCCGCGCTTCAGTGCTGTTCGTGACCAAGATGCGCAGAGGCGCTCCCGACGGAAAGCTTGCGCGCACCCAGCTCAAAAACGGGCAAATGCCGATGCCTGCTGCTAAACATACCTGCGGCGTCCCATCTTCGCTCGGGCACAGAGTGCCGTGCGGCCCGTCCGCAATGACTGAATCTCCAATAGCAAGATTGTGCAGAAATGATGAAAATTCCCCGCGCTTGCGCACGGCAATGCGGATGAACGCATCATCCGGCCCAGACGCAATGGTGTACGAGCGCCCCGTATAGAGCCCGCCGGGGCGCATGCAGCCATGCACGTTTATGTACTGCCCGGGAATGAACGCAAGCGCTACGCCTTCTCCCAATTCAAAATCCAGCTCCATCACGTCCTCGCATATCTCGCGCTTTGCCGCAAGTTGTAGGTCATAGGTTGCCATACAGGCTATGACGGGCGCCTTTCATAGTTCTCCACAGCCGCCCGCAAGGCCTCCTGCCCCAACACCGAGCAGTGGAACTTGCGGTCCGGCAGTCCACCGAGCCTGTCAATAATCTGCTCCGGCTTGAGGCGCTTCGCATCCTCAAGCGACATGCCGCTCCCCTCGGTTGCCATCACCGACATCATGGACGTGGACGCGATGGCGGACGCGCACCCGAACGTGCGCCACTTGCACTCGCTGATCCTGCCGCTCTCCGTATTGACTCTGATCCAGACTTTCATCACATCCCCGCACGCCATGGATCCCACCTGGCCCTCCGCGTCCGCCCCGTAGCCTGCGTCATCCAAGAGCAGATTCCGGGGATTGAAGAAGTGGTCTTTCACGATTTCACTGTACACCCACGCGGCGCTCACCCCACAGGAAACATCACCCCCGCCTCCGGGCACGTATTCTTTTTCAAATGACTCGTTGAGGTTCATATAGTTTGCGGAACTGCGCTCGTGAGGATTGAGGGGCACACGGACCTGATGCGCTTGACTGATTCGGGCAGCACCTCAAGCAAACGCAGAATGTCTTCTTGCGTGGTGAAGCGGCCCATGGAGAACCGCAGGCTCGCGTGCGCGAGCTCTTCCGGGATTCCCATGGCACGCAGCACGTACGAGGGTTTTAAGTCCGTGGCAGCGCACGCGGATCCGGTTGAAACGCACATCCCGCGCCGGTCCAGATCCAAAAGCAATGACTCCCCTTCCACTGCCGCGAATGACGCGTTGAGTATGGCCGGGGATGCGGATCGCGCCGGGGTGTTGAACGAAGCGCCCTGAATCTTTTGTATTCCGGCCCGCAGCATGCGGTTGAGCGCCGCGAGGCGCTTTGATTCGGCTCCGTATTCCGCCTGCGCCAGTTCCAAGGCGCGCGAAAACCCGGCTGCCAATGCAATGCTCTCGGTTCCCGAACGCATCCCAAACTCCTGGCCGCCTCCGTGGATAATGGGCTCAAGACGCGCGCCGCGGCGCTTGTACAGGCACCCGATTCCCTTGGGCCCGTACATCTTGCCCCCGTTCAGAGTCAATAAATCAGCCCCAAGCTCGCGCGGCGCAACCGGAAGCACGCACGGCGCCTGGCACGCGTCAACGTGCAAAAGCGGCAATTCCGAACCTTGACGAAACACGGCAAGCGCACGCGACAGTTCGGCAATAGGCTGGATTGAGCCAACCTCGTTGTTCACATACATCACGGAAACGAACACCGTATCATCGCGCACCAATGCCAAAAGCTTTGGAACGTCTACAATCCCCTCGGCCGTAACCGGAGCGAGCGTTACCCGGAACCCTTCGCGCGCGAGGGCATGCGCGCTTGCGAGCACTGCTTTGTGCTCTATTGCGGAAACAATGATATGCCTGCCGCGCTCTCTGCACGCGCGCGAGGAGCCCATCACCGCCAGATTGTCTGATTCAGTGCCAGAGCCCGTGAAAATGATCTCATCATCCCGCACTCCCAGAACTTTGGCAACGCGAAAGCGCGCTTCGCTCAATGCCGCGGCAGCGCTCCTGCCAAGCTCGTGCAAGGATGAAGGGTTTGCCTGCAGCGCGAACTCATGGGCGTACGGCGCCATGTGTTCCGCGACGCGCGGATCAAGCGGGGTAGTTGAAGCATAGTCCAAATAGACGTGCGTTGTTGGTGCTCGGTTGTGCATACAGCGTGCTTCATCGGATAAACGCTTCTCTGACAAAGGCTGACATGATGCGGCGCATCTCTTCCATTTCGCAGGGATCGGGCGCACGGCGCGAGAGAAACGCGGGATCATTCAAGCTCTTGCTCGCAACAAACCCCTGCGCGTAGTGCCGTTTGGCGCCCTGTATGAGCTTGCCGATTTCCTCAATGTCGCCGACACCGAGCTGCTCCGCAACAATGGTGGTCCTGAACTCATAGTCTGGCGCTTCGGCCATGATAAGGGAGATGCTCTCGCGAATCGCGTCCTGGTCCACAAATGAGTTTGTGACTTCCGCGTACCGTTCTAGAGGCGCTTTTAGGTCCATGGCAATGTAGTCAACCAGGCCGCGATGAACCATATCGCGAACCATCTGCGGATTCGTGCCCTGGGTATCCAGTTTTACCAAGAATCCGAGCCCCTTGAGCTTGGCCGCGAACGCGGGCAGATCAGGCTGCACCGTGGGCTCGCCGCCGGTGATGGTAACCGCGTCAAGCTGGTTGGCCCGCTTACGCAAAAACGAGAGCACCTCTTCTTCGGAAGAACGCGGCGAATACTGCCGCAGTTCCGGATTATGGCAGTACCCGCAGTTGAGGTTGCACCCGGCCGTAAACACGATGGCCGAAATCTTGCCCGGGTAATCAATGAGCGTTGACTTTTGCAATCCGCCGATCATCATAACTCGCGCTTACCCGTTCGCGGCGCGGCACGTTGTAGGATGTGCGCTCGCGGAACTCGGCTTTCTTGCCCACGTTCCACTGGGCAACCGGCCGCAAGTATCCCACCACGCGCGAGTACACCTCGCACTCCATGCCGCACTCGGAGCACTCCTCCTGCTTGCCCGCGAGGTACCCGTGATTCGGGCACACGCTGAACGTCGGGGTGATGGTAAAATACGGCAGCTTGTATTGAGAGCAAATTTTCTTCACCAGCGCCGTAATGGCCTCGGGATCGTCTATCTTTTCCCCCACGAACAGATGCACCACCGTGCCGCCGGTGTACTTGGTCTGGAGCTCATCCTGCAGATCCAGGTTCTCAAAAATGTCATCCGTGTACGACACCGGCAGGTGCGAGGAGTTGGTGTAGAACGGCTCTGCCCCGAGCGAGCGCGCTGCCTGGTTTGCCACGACAATGTCCGGATACTTTTGCGTGTCTTTTTTCGCAAGCCGGTACGACGTGCCCTCTGCGGGCGTTGCCTCAAGGTTGTAGAGGTTGCCGGTCTGGTGCTGGTAGGAAACGAGCCGCTCGCGCATGAAATCCAGGACCTCCGCGGCAAACGCGCGGCCTTCCGCATCGCCAATGCCCTTGCCGAACAGGTTCACTGCCGCCTCGTTGAGGCCCACCAGCCCAATAGTTGAAAAGTGGTTGCTCCAGTACGCCCCGTCTCGCTCCTTGATCTTGCGGAGATAGTGCTTGGTGTACGGGTACAACCCGCCTTCCGTGAACCGTTCAAGCACCTTGCGCTTGATTTCCAGGCTCTCTTTTGCGATGTCCATGAGAGATGCCAGGCGCTCCTTGAACTCTTCTTTTGATTTTGAAAGATACCCTAAGCGAGGCATGTTGATGGTCACGACCCCGACGCTGCCGGTGAGCGCGTTCGCGCCAAACAGGCCGCCGCCGCGCCTGCCGAGCTCGGCAATGTCCAGCCGCAGCCTGCAGCACATGGAACGCGTGTCCTCGGGCTTTAAGTCCGAACCCACGAAGTTGCTGAAGTACGGAATGCCGTACTTGCCCGTGATGGCCCAGAGCTTCGCGTACTCGGGCCGCTCAAAGTCAAAATCCCGGGTGATGTTGATGGTGGGAATGGGAAACGTGAACACCCGGCCCGACGCGTCCCCTGCTTCCATGACTTCAAAGAACGCCCGGTTGACCATGTCCATTTCTTTCTGGAACTCTTTGTACGTCTCCTTCTGCGGCTTGCCGCCGATAATCACGGGCGCGTCTTTGAAATTCGGGGACGGCGAAAGATCCAGCGTGATGTTTGAAAACGGGGTCTGGAACCCCACGCGCGTTGGCACGTTCATGTTGAACACGAACTCCTGCATGGCCTGCTTGACCTCGTCGTAGGTCAGCTGATCGTGCCGCACGAACGGCGCGAGCAAGGTATCAAAGTTGGAAAACGCAATGGCGCCGGCTGTCTCGCCCTGCAGGGTGTACATGAAGTTCACCATCTGCCCGAGCGCGGTGCGCAAATGCTTTGCCGGGGCTGATTCAATTTTGCCGGATACGCCCGTAAACCCCTCGGTGAGCAAATCAAATAAATCCCAGCCCACGCAGTACACCGAGAGGTCCCCGAGGTCGTGCAAATGGAAATCCCCGTCGCGGTGGCCGGCGCGCACGTTCTCGGGGTAAATGCGGTTGAGCCAGTAGTTCTTGCTGATCTCGGTCGCGAGGTAGTTGTTGAGGCCCTGCAGAGAAAAGCTCATGTTGCTGTTCTCGTTCACCTGCCAGTCAGTCTTCCCGAGGTAGCTGTCCACCAGCTCCACGTGCGCGGCTTCCGCGATTTCGCGCATGGCGCGGTGCTGGTCCCGGTACAGGATGTAGGATTTTGCGGTTTGCTGGTACGGGGACGCCATGAGCACGCGCTCAACCGTGTCCTGGATGTGCTCCACCTGCGGCGCGCGTCCCGCGTCGAACGACAGGAGCCCCACCGCGCGCTCGGCAAGGATGGCTGCCTCGGTGCCGTGGAATTCCCCGGTTGCTTCGCCTGCTTGCGCAATGGCGCGGGCTATCTTTTTCTGGTCAAAGACCTGGATTCGCCCGTCGCGCTTGGTAACGAACGGAATGTTTTGTTTTTGCGTGAGCATAGGTGCGTGCGTAATGGTATGGGACACAACATATTGTGTCCCATAACCGTATTATACCACTATATGTTGTGCCTGTTAAATATCGCAGCGTTAGCCAAAACAGGGCACTTATCCACCGAGCTCCTGGCAATCCCTACTCGTGGGGTATGCCCCCGAGCGTCGGGGAAGGCGGAGGCGGCATCTGCGGACCTGTTGGGGAGGCTTTCTGCGCCGAGGCGCGCGCGTTCACCTCGTAGCTCGTGTTCGTGGCCTCAAAAAAGTTCACGAGCTGGTACACGTCGGAGGCGGTAGACATCCACTTAGCCGGGTTCGTTGCGTTGAAGTGCGGGCTGAATCCGAGCTCCTCAAGCCTCCTGTCCGCAATGTACTGCACGTACTGGTTAACGTAGTTCGCGTTCAGGCCCAAAATGCCGCTTGGCAGCAGATCCTCGTTGTACGATTTTTCCATTGTCACGCCGGAGAGTATCATGCCCTGGATCTCCTGGGCAAACTCCGGAGTCACGAGCTCCGGATTCTCCTCCAAGATAGCGAGGATCAGATTGATGCCGAACTTGAGGTGGAGAGATTCGTCCCGCAACACCCAGTCAATCATGGACCCGAAGTTGCGCATCAGGTTGCGCTGCCGGAACGACAAGCCAACCATGAACCCGGAATAGAACCAGATGCCTTCCATCACGATGTTCGTGGCAACCAAATTGCGCACCAGATCCTTCTTGCCTTCCAAGGATGTGATGTCCAGCGCCTCGCGCGTCATGCGTTTCAAATAGTTGACGTTGAATTCCTCTTTGGCAGCCATTGAGGGCACGTTCTGGTGCGCGGTGAACGCCTTTTCGCGGTTAATGGGGAACGTCTCCAGCACGTACTCAAACGCCACGCAGTGGTTCGCCTCTTCCCACATCTGCTTGGCGAGGTAGAGGTGCGCTTCCGGCGCCTGGAGGTACGGGTAAATGCCGAATGCCAAAGATTTATTCACCAAAAGCTCGGCCGGGTTAAAGTAGCTCACGAAAAATTCAACCGCGTGCCGCTCTTCGTCCGTCATCCGGTTCCAGTCCGCAAGGTCTTCGCCGAGCTGGATTTCGTGCGGAAACCAGGTGTTGGCAACCGCCTGCAAGTACAAATCATACGCCCACTGGTAGCGCAGGGGGCGCAAAGTCAGGCCCTCCTTTATATCTTGGCCCAAAATTGACATAGGTCTATGCTTACTGGCAGCTGTCGCAGTGCAAGCGCTCCATGGGGTCAACCGGGCATGCGTCCGGGCTCACGGATGCGCTCTCCTTGGCTCCCGTGTCCCTGGCAACTCCGGCAAACCCGTGCGCGTCTATCATCACGTTGTTGTTGCTCAAGGGCTCAAGCGCGCCCGGCGGAGGCGGAACAACAAACGAGGGTAATGATGGTTTTGGCTGCACAGGGGGCTGTGTCACTGTAGCCGCATCCGACCCTTGGGTCAAGCCTGACTTGTGCACAGCTCCAAACCCCGTGTTCGGCGCTTCTGCGGCAGCTTTGTGGCCGCCGTTCCCGTTCAATACCCCAAACCCCAGTTTCCCGATTTTCGCGGACTTGTTCACGTGCGTGGTGCTCTGCTCTGCCTGGTGCCTGGGCTGCACGTGCAGATAGTAGGTGGTCTTGAGGCCCTTTTCCCACGCGTTCTGGTACACCCGCATAGTCTCTTCCACGTCGCGCGTGGCAAGGTACATGTTCCGGCTCATGGACTGGTCAATCCACTTCTGGGCGCGCGCCGCCACCTCAATGAACGCGTTGGGGTCAAGCTCAAACGAAGTCTGGTACACGGCTTTGATCTCTTCGGGAATCTCTCCTATCTCGGAAAGGTCCCCGTAGTTTTCAATCACCTTGTTCCGGACCTGTTCCCAGAGCTCGCGCTTCTTGAGGTCGGAAACCAAATTGGCGTTCACCTCCAAAAACTTCCCCGCGTTGGTTGCGCGCGAGAACATCTGCGCGAACTGGGGGTCAATGCCGGGCGTGGTTCCGGCAACCAGGCCGATGTTTGCCGTAGGCGCGATGGCCATCAAGGTTGAGTTGCGCATGCCAGCCTTGACTTTCTCGCGCAACGCGTCCCAGTCCAGGCTCATAGTAGGATCCATGGAGAGCTGGGCGCCGCGCTTGACCGTAACCTCAACTCCCCTATCCCGCTCCAGCATGTCCAGCGTGTCGTAGGGCACCATGCCTTTTGACCAGCCCGAGCCCGCGAAGTTCGGATAGCTCCCACGGATGCGCGCGAGGTTCGCGCTCTCGTCAATGGCCATGTAGCTCACAAACTCCATGACGCGGTCAATGAGCTCGTAGGTTTGTTCGCTTGCGTAGGAGTACCCGAGCCGTTCAATGGTGTCCGTAAAGCCCATCAAGCCAAGCCCCACTGCGCGGTTTTGCTCATCCGAGCGGGATGCCTCTGGAATGGGATTTTTGTTGATGTCAAGCAAATTGTCCAATTGACGAACCGCGATCCTGACGCTTGACTCAAGCCGGGGCCAGTCAATCTCGCGGTTAATGAGGTGCCGTGCGAGGTTAATGGACGCGAGGTTGCACACGGCCACCGTATCCCTATCCTGCGGCAGGGTGATTTCCGTGCACAAATTTGAGAGGTGGATGGTGCCGGTGTTGTTGTTCAAGGCGCGCACGTTGATGGAATCCTTCCACGTGAGCCAGGGGTGCGCCGTGGTCTGCAGTGATATGATGATGGCCCTGAACTGCTCCCGCGCCTTCACCTTCTTGAACACGCGCATCTCGCCTGCCTCTGCCTTCTGGGCGTACTCATTGTAGCGCTTTGAGAACGCTGCCCCGTAGAGCTCGTTTAAATCCGGTGTTTCGTAGGGGTCAAACAAATACCAGTCCTGGTTGCTCTTGACCCGCTTCATGAACTCATCAGACAAAAACACGGCCGTGTTGGCGGTCCTGGTGCGGCGGTACTCGTCCCCCGCATTCTGGCGCAAATCCAGGAATTCCGGAAAATTCAAATGCCAGTTTTCCATGTAAAAGCACAAAGCCCCCATTTTCTTGCCCGCCCTAGACACGGCGCGCAGCGTTGAATCAATGGTGTGCATGAACGGGATTGGGCCCGAGGAAAACGTGTTGTTTGAGCGGATGGGAGAGCCTTCGGCGCGGAGCTTGGTCACGGCGAGGCCGATGCCGCCGGTTGCCTTGGAGAGCTTCATCACATCCCAGGTTGTCTTGCCGATGTGGTCAATGTCATCGTGCATCTCCATGAGGTAACAGTTGGAGAGCGTCGGGTGCGGAGTGCCCGCGTTCACGTTGGTTGAGCCGCCTGCCACGTACTCCAGGGAAGACATTTTGTGGTAGAACTGCTTGGCAATGGCGGTGGGGTCTTGTTCGTTGAACGAGAGGCCCATGGCAACACGCATCCAGAAGTACTGCGGCGTCTCCAGGGGCTTCTGGCCGCGCGTCTTGAGCATGTACCGCTTCATCATCACCGTTAAGCCTGTGTACTTCAGAAGCTCATCGCGCGAGGGGTCAATGGCCCGGCTAAGCTCCGTAAGGTCAAACTTCTCCGCAAGCCGCGGATCCAGCAGCTGCTCGCCCACCCCGACAGTTACGTACTCGGCAAATTTCTTGCGGTAGAGCTGTTCAAGCTCATAGTCATTGGCATAGTCGCCAAGCGCTCCCTTGTACACGGTTTTCAGGAGCAAGCGCTTCGCGATAACGTCAAAATCCGGGTCGTCTTTGATGTTCTGGACCGCGGTCGCAATGATGGCCTGGTCAAGGTCTTCGGTGGTGATGCCGTCAAAAATCGCGAGCTCTGTTTCCGAGCCGATCTGGATCACCTTGCCCACCGGGTCAGCCGTGCCGCGCGCGGCGCGCTCTATGGCCTGGTTGATTTTATCCGCGTTGTAGGGTTCCTGGCTGCCGTCGCGGTGCGTGACCATGACGCGCTTCTTCCCCGCTTCAGCTTCGGCGGCATTGGGGCGCGCGAGGACCACTTTCTTGTAGTACCCGTTCAAGGCTTCCACCTCGCGAGCTGATCCGAACCCCTGGTTTTTTTGCGTTGTTGAACCAACCTCCCGCGTAGGTAGGCCCTGATTCTGCGTTTCCATAGATGTGGCTTATATTGTGTTTTGTTTATTTTTGTTTTTGGTTTCCACACGACAAGCATGGAGACATTTTTTGGGGAGCACAACAGGTTGTATTCCCCTTAGGAATTATACTACCAGATATTGTGTTTGCCAACTATGAAACCTTAGCCAAAAACCATCCACTGTGTGGATAAGTCGCGCTCTGCCGGCCGCGCTGCCTCACTCAAGCATCAGTTGTGCGCCCAAATCCCAGAACCGCGAGTCGCGCTGCTCGGAGTACAGCCAGTACCACCACTCAACCCCCCACAAATAGATCTCCGAGAACCCGGTTTTCCGCGCGAAATCAACCGTGGTTACGGTCCGGCTGTAGTTCATGCTCTCAAACTGCTCGGAAAGCGGGGTAAGGGAAAGCGGAACCAAAGTCCAGGGTTCAAGCTGGAGCTCCGAGAGAAACACGTCCTGAAGGTTGGGGTTCAGAGCCTTTGTGAAAGCTGCGCGCTTCTGGTAGAACCCGGGCCGCAGAGGGTAGTGGAACCTCCCGAATGTGGGGTTGTCCGTCACGCGGTACAAGCTCACGCCCAAGCGGTCCACGTACCGCGAAAGCGAGAGCCAGCCCCCGAGCTCTCCGGAATCAGTGGTGGCGACAGGGCGGCTGTCCAGGGACCGCACGAGCGCCGCCTCGGCTTGAAACAGCTCTTCCGAGGGCTTGGGGCCATAGCACTCCCCAAACCGGAACAAAGGCTCGTTTTCCACCTGCCAGAGCACGATGTTCTCATGGGACTTGAGCTCCCTCACCGTTGTTTCCAAAAACCTAAGCACCAGCCCGTCAAGATCTTCGTGGGGCATGCCGTACACCCAGCCCGGATCATGGCACTCCGGCCAGCGCATGAGCTTTCTGCCCACGTTCAACGTGACCGTGGCCCCGCGTTTTTGGGCCTCATCAAGCATCCAGTGGATGTCCGAGAAATCATACTCTCCCTGGTTACGCTCTGCCTGGTTCCAGGGCACTGCCAAGCGAAGGCGCTTTACGTGCATGTCATCCAAAAGCGCGAGATACACCTCTCTCCAGTCAAGCCCCAAATCAGTTGCCTGGCGCGGGAAAAACGAAACTCCCCAGGTGACGCGGTCCGGCTCCTTGACTCCCTCGCCTGATAAAAACCAGATGATAAAAGCAACGAGCAGCACAATAATTGCTGTGCCAGCGATTTTCAGCGCGCGTTTAAGATACTTCTGGCGCTTGAGCGGGTGCAT
>CAYIMZ010000011.1:0-6387 GCA_964364695.1 uncultured Gammaproteobacteria bacterium
AAGGATGGTGGTGTCAACGCCCGCGTTGTCCGCGCGGACGGATTTGTTGTTGGCGAGGTATACGTCGTCGGTAACCTCCAGGGTGCCGGCGACGTCAAGCTTCTTGTCCGCGCTTGCGGTGCCGATGCCCACGTTGTCCGTGGCAATGGTGGTGAGCCGCACCGTGGCGCCGTCGTCGGTCCAGCCGGAGTTTCCGGCAACCCCGCCGCAGTTGGCGCCGTTTGAGAGGCACACGTCGACACCGTTGACTTTCAGCTCGCCGCCGGACGCGACATTAACCACGCCCGCTTCGGAAATTGTCATTTTTGAGGAGAGGCTCTGGTCCAAAAAATTAATGCCCCCGCCGTGGCCGCGCAGCTCAAGTTCTCCGCCGGTATCCACATAGATGCCGTAAAGCGCAACCCCGTCTGATTCGCGCGGCCAGGAAATTCCCGTATCCTGCGCCAGAAAAAAAATATCGCCCGACGCAACGCCCATGCCGAGCCCGCCGGAAAGATACGCGGCATAGTCATTCGCGTCAACCGCGAGCACGTATATGCCGCGGCTGCCGCCTACGCCGCCGGTTTGCACCTCTCCGAATAAGCCGTTCACCGCGGTTCCCGACACCGTGCCATAGACTCCGGTTGTTGAGCCCGAGCCCTGAAGGCCCACGCTTCCGCCGCTTCCCTGAAGCGCGGTTCCGCTTGACGCGGTTACCGTGAGTGTTCCGGTAAGCCCCTGCCCCGCGCCGACCGAATAAACGGGCACATCAACATTGCCCCCGGGCGGAGCCTGCCCCGGAGGATTGAATCCGGCGCGCGCTATGGCGGCAGACGTGAAAAAAAGCGCGAGCGCTATAGGGATAATTGTTTTTGTTTTTGCGGCAAGCATATAAGAAATAGCCCTTTCACTATACCATAAAAAGTGCCTCTCGCGCTATGGCCTGGTTTCGCGCAATACAGGCAAGCCTTTGGCGATATCAGTAAGGCCCGGCGGCGGGTTGATGACTGCGCGGCCATCAAATATGATCTGCTCCGCAGGCTCCCCTGTCTCGTCCGAAAACAAGCGCTGCAGATTAATCTGGCTCGCTATGAGCATGCCGTCTATCTCAAGGGCAACGTCCGTGGGCGCTGACCCGGTGGTGCCAGTTGAAATTGAGCCCTCGCTGTACAGCACGCCCACCAGGTTCTGGACCGAGGGGTTAATCACGATGTTCCCCTTCACGATCCAGGCGACCGAGGGCAGATTGGCGATGCTTGATGCCACAGCGCCGGACTGGTACGCAAGGTCAGCGTTGATGGTGAGGTTGCCGTCTACGATCACCGTGCCGCTCCCTTTTTGGCTGCCGGTTCCCTTGTTGAACGTGATCGCGCTTGAAATAGTGAGGTCGCTCGTGTAGTGGTACACGCCTCCGCCGAGCAGGACCGACGGGCCGGCCGGCAATGATGATGCGGGCGCGCCGTAGCGGCCCCCAACCAACCCGGCTTTATCAAGCCACGCGAGCGTGCCCCGGTAGTTATTCGCGGCGTCCGGGAGCGATAGGCTGTCAAAGGATTCGCTCTCGTACGGTGCTGTATCTCCTCCTTGGCTCTGGATGGCAACCGGCTCAATGGTGCCCCCAGCCTGTATGAGGTAGGTCGCGTTGTAGCGGTTAAGCGGCGGCGAAAACAATGCCCCGATTGAGCCTTTGGAATAGATATCCCCGTACAATGTCTCAAACCACTGTGCGAGCACGCTCGCCCCTCCTCCGGAAGCGACGCTGTCCCAATACACCCAGCCGTCTCCGCGCTCGGGCTCGGGGTCCGCGTCCAAAGTATCTCCTCCGCTCCAGGACCAGCCCAAAAACAGACGATCCGCGCCAATTGCCACCCCATAGTCAGCGCCTGACAAATCAATAGGGCCCATCACCATCCACCCGTCATTGCCCAAGGCCTCCCACTTGGCCCAGCCCTTGATGACTCCCGCGGTCGTAGCAGGGCTTCCCCCTTGGTTGCGGTAGAACGTAGACGCAACGCCCGGGACGCTGCCCCAGGTGGGGTAGGGCCCGGTTGGAGAAAGGTTGAGCCAGCCAAGATTTCCCGACCACGCGTACCCGGTGACCAGCTCGGTCGCGCCGCCGGATTCAAAGTTGATGTCCAAGCCATAGTCAATAGTACCTCCGGCATTGCAGTTGAGCGATACCCAGCCTGAATTGTACGACCACGCGTAGCCCGTGATGTTATGGAAGCTGCATGCGGCAAAAGCAACCAAAGGAACGAGTACCGCGCCGGCTGAAAGCGCGAGGCACAAAGGTAAAAAAAATTTTCTGCGGGAATAGTGCATGAAAACGCATTTTATAGTATACTGCCAGTATACCATATCTCAACAATCCTATGCCAAAAGCCCAAATCACTTCCAAAGATTTACTGCTCACCGCAATCATTACGCTCGGGATTGCGGCCGTTATTATCGGCCTCTTCATCGTGCTTTCGGGACGTTCCGATGAAACCGGGAGCGACGCAGAAACCCTTCAGCTCATTGAACAAATCAAGCAACAGGCAGCCCGGGAAGCTGATACCCAGGGCCAGCAACAAACACAGGAGGGAGGAACCGAAGAAGCGCCGAAGGCAGAAGAGACGACCATCACCGGCATACTCACCGCAATCAACGGCAACATACTGACTGTTATTGACGACACAACTGGAGTAGAGACATACATACTGCTCACGAAAGACACCGCAACCGCCTATAACGGAAGCGCATTTGATCCGAAAAATTTTTACACGGGCGACCAGCTGACTGTGTACGCGATACGGGACAACGGCGCCTGGATTGCCTCGCGCATTACCGTGCGGCTCTCCGCATCTCCCGAAACCGCGGCGCCGGTGCCGCAAGGGCTAAAGGCTCGCCCGGACGGATCGCTCAAGCCGCTCTAAGCGTGCGGAAATTGACATCTGCCCGGCGCTCTGGTACGGTCATGAGTTGAGGAGAAACCCTTAAACCCTTTATGAAGAGCAACCTCTTTTCTGAAAAGTGCACCACGCACCTCAAGCAGGTGCTCATGAAAGTCGCGCTTAAGAGCGGCCCTGTTTCGGTTTCGCACCTCTTAGACGCGCTTGCCGCGGAAAAAGGCAGCATCGCATCCGAGCTCTTGAACAAGCCGTTCAAGCGCACGGGCTCATCCGGAATAGCGGGCGCGGACAAGACCGCTCTCGCAAGGGAGCTGCCTGAACGCGCAACCGAGCATGCCCCTGACGAAGCCGCACACGGCCCGGTCGCTGCCAGGGCATTTGTCCTGCCCGAAGCAATCACGCAAAGCTTGGTAAAAGCCGTACAAATCAGCCACCAGCACTCCCACAGGTACATCGGCACCGAGCATTTGCTCGCGAGCATCCTCGCGCTTGACTCCGCTCCCGCAAACCAGTGGCTCGCCGAACGCCGCATGCGCAAAGCTGAACTGGAAAAAAATCTGCGCGTGGTGCTGGAAAGCACGGCAAAGTTTCCGGATCTCACGGCCGTGTTCCGGGACGAGGGCGAAGTACTAGCCGCGGGAGCGGCAAAACCAACGGCCCTTGAATACTTCGGCAGAGAGCTCACCAGCGAAAACGCGCAGAAATCCATTGACCCGCTCATCGGCCGCGAGCGGGAGATAGTACGGCTTGAGCACATCTTGTGCCGCCGGTACAAGAACAACCCGCTGCTCTTGGGAGACGCCGGGGTGGGTAAAACCGCGATTGTGGAGGGGCTGGCAAAACGCATTGCCGAAGGAGACGTGCCATTGCTCCTCGCGAACAAAAAAATCGTGAGCCTGGATCTCGGCGCCATGGTTGCGGGCACCATGTACCGCGGAGAGTTTGAAGCGAGGCTCAAGCAGGCCATTGAGAGCGCGGAAAAGGAAGGCAACGTCATCCTCTTCATAGATGAGATACACACCGTAATCGGCGCAGGCGCGGCCTCCGGGTCCCTGGACGCCGCAAACATGCTCAAGCCGGCCCTGGCCCGCGGAGCGCTCTCCGTGATCGGCGCAACCACGCTTGAAGAGTACAAGAAGCACATCCAGGGAGACAGCGCCCTGGAGCGCCGGCTTGCCCCGATTTTCGTTTCCGAGCCTACGCAAGCCGAGACGCGCGACGTGCTCCTCGGGATCAAGAAAAACTACGAAACCTACCATAACGTGCACATCACCGATGAGGCCATTGACGCGGCTGTTGAGCTTTCGGCGCGCTTTTTGCCCGAGCGCCTGCAGCCCGACAAATCCATTGACCTCTTGGACGAAGCGGCTTCAACCGTGAAAGTTGAACGCACTACAGGTACTGCATGGAAACAGGTGCGCCAGCTTGAGCGCGAGCTTCTCGACATCCGGGAGCAGAAAAAGTCAGCCGTGGCCCAAGAGGACTACGCAGGGGCCATCAATCTCAAGAGCCGGGAGGCCCTCACCCAAAAAGCGCACGAGGTACTTCTCGCCGAAACCAGGGAGACGTCCGGCGAACGCATGATGGTTCTACGCTCCCATGTGGCAGCCGTGGTGAGCTCGCTCGCCGGAGTCCCGCTCGGAGTGCTCGCGCAGGACGAGCGCAAAAAGCTCGCCAATCTGGAAGCGGAGCTCGCGATGGCGATAGCGGGCCAGGACGAAGCGCTCGGCGCAATCGCGAGCCTCATCCGCCGCGCCCGACTCGGCGTGTCCGACCCGAACCGGCCGAGCGCCTCTCTGTTGTTCCTGGGCCCGACCGGCGTGGGAAAAAGCGAAACCGCGCGCGAACTCGCGGCCGTGCTCTTTGGTTCGCGCGATCGCATGATCGCGTTGGACATGTCCGAGTACTCGGAACCGTACAGCATATCAAAACTCATCGGCTCGCCGGCGGGGTACGTGGGCTACCGCGACCAGAATGCGTTTACCGACAAAGTGCGCAACTCCGGCCACACCGTAATCCTCCTGGACGAGATAGAGAAAGCGCACCCCGAAGTGCTGAACGTGTTCCTCGGAATCCTGGAAGAGGGGCATCTCAAAGACGCAACCGGCCGGCTGGTCAACTTTAGGAACAGCATCATCATCATGACCTCAAACATCGGCCTTTCCGCGTTCAACCAGGCAGCCGGGCTCGGGTTCCGCTCGGAAACAGCGCTTGCCGTGGACGAGGCTGATGTGCGCGAGGAGCTCGCGGAGCGCTTTAAGCCGGAGTTTTTAAACCGCATTGACTCAACCATCGCCTTCAAGCCCCTCACGCGCGATGCGTGCCGTTCCATTGTCGCGCGCTACCTGCGGCAGCTCAACGAGCGCCTCGCGCACGACATGGTGCGCGTTGAGGCGAGCGAGGAAGCGCTTCTGCACGTGGTTGCGAAAGGGTACCGGCCGGAAAGCGGTGCCCGCGGCATCCGGAGGTTCTTCCAGGACCGCGTTGAAGCGGGAATCGCAAAGCTCCTGCTCGCCGCGGCGCCTGCGCCGGGGAGCCGGGAGCGCGCCATTGCAATTGATGTATCAGACGATACGCTCACCTTTCGCTGGTCTGCTTGAGCTCCTGTTTCCGCTTTCGTGCCTCTCGTGCTCCGCGGAGGGGGCGTGGCTGTGCAGCGAATGCGAAGAGCAGATTCCAACCATACTCGCGAACCACTGCCCGTTCTGCGAGGCAAAAACCAGTTTCGGAAACACGTGTGATTCCTGCAAGCCGCGCCACGCGCTTTCCGGGGCGATTTCGTGCATCCCGTACGCGCATCCGGTTGTCCAGTCCCTGATCCACGCATGGAAGTACAACAGTATTGCCGCAGTAACGCCGTACCTCGGCCGGTTTGTTGCGCGCTCGCTCGTGAAAGCGCGCCAGCTGGCTGCACTGCGGACAAAGCAGGCGCTTGAAAGCGGAATCTCAAAACCAAAGCTGCGCCAGCTCCTGTCCGCTCCGGCGCTCCTCTCGGGCTTGGACGTGAGACTTGCGCCAATCCCCCTGCACCCCAAGCGCGAACGCGAGCGCGGGTTCAACCAGGCCGCACTGCTTGCGGCCGCGCTCGCATCCGCAAGCTCCGGCTGCGAGCATGCGCACATGCTCAAACGGACCAAAAAGACGCACGCCCAGGCCCAGCTTTCCGGGGTTGACCGGAGCACGAACATGTCCGGCGCGTTTAGCCTGGATGGCAGCGAGCGCGAGCAGACGCGCGGACAGCACATCGTCGTCATTGATGATGTGATCACCACAGGCTCAACCATGGAAGAAGCGGCCCGGCTTCTGAAAAGCGCGGGCGCGCTATCTGTGTGGGGGCTCACCATTGCCTACGGCCACCCGGTGCACGATTAACCTTTACAAAACAGGTCTTTTGGGCTACTCTATAATCATCAAAAAACTACGAGGAGAGGTGCCAGAGAGGCCGAATGGAGCGCACTGCTAATGCGTTGACCCCTTTACCGGGGTCCCAGGGTTCGAATCCCTGCCTCTCCGCCAG
>CAYIMZ010000011.1:6487-16083 GCA_964364695.1 uncultured Gammaproteobacteria bacterium
ATGCGTTGACCCCTTTACCGGGGTCCCAGGGTTCGAATCCCTGCCTCTCCGCCAGTACTCATTAACGTAAACCTTATGGTAGAAATAGCGGCAAGAGAAGAAATAGACAGTCTCGTCGACGAACTGGAACAGGAGGAGCGGCAAAGCGGCGCCCATGGCCGGGAGCCTGAATCAGAAAAATCACAAAGCGAGGATATGCTGGGTCAAGATGAGATTGACCAGCTGATGGAAGCGCTTGAACCGGAGCGCGATGAGCGGCTCACGCAGGTGACCCCGGAGCGCATCGCCGAAGAGTGGGGACAACTGTCAGAAACCGCCCGAAGCGTTGTCCAAAACGCGTCCGATGAAAAGTTTAATGAGATAACGAAAAAATACATCCGCATTTCCCAAACTGAACGAAAGGCAAAAATCATGATCATTATGCGGCGGCTCATCAACCGCAACCACCCGCTCGCAGGCCTCATCAGCGAGCAAGCAGACGAAAAGAGAAAAGCAGCCTAACGGTATGCAAGAAACACCAACACCAACCATGTCCTGGACAATCCCCGAGTACCGCGAGCACGAGCGCGGCAAACGCTGGTACATTGCGGCAATTGCCGCAGCAGCCCTGCTCCTCCTCTACTCCGTGCTCACCGCGAACTTTTTATTCGCCATCATCCTCATCCTCGCCATCCTCATCATGGCCATGCACGACCGGAGAGTTGCGCCGCAGGTGACGTTTGAAATCGCGGGCCATGGCATTAACGTGGGAGAGGCGCACTACTCGTACAACGCCTTTAAGAGCTTCTGGATGTACTATGAGCCCGACGAAGCAAAAACGCTCTTCTTTGAGTTTAAGAGCGGCGTGCGCCCGCGGCTCTCAATCCCGCTCCAAAACAAAAATCCCATCCGCGTCCGTTCAATCTTGCTCGCGCACTTGCCCGAGGACGTTGAACGCGAAAACGAGCCTCTCTCCGAACAGCTGATCCGGTTGCTGAAACTCTAACTGCCTCACGCGCGCCCCTGTCGTTCAACGGATAGGACGCAAGATTGCGGATCTTGTAATTGAGGTTCGATTCCTCACAGGGGCACCAGTATGGCAGCACACCTTGCAACTCCCATCAAGCAATTAACCAGGGTGGGAGCCGTCACCGCGGCAAAGCTCGCCCGGCTTGGGATTGAGTCGGTTTTGGATTTGCTCGCGCACTACCCCGCGAGGTACGAAGACTACAGCGTGCGGCTTGCGACGGATGAGCTCGCGGACGGCAGCCAGGGCACGCTGCACGGGACCGTGTCGCACATTGAGAGCAAAAAGACCCCACGCAAGCGCATGCACCTCACGGAAGCGGAAATTGACGATGGAAACGGACGGCTGCGCATTGTGTGGTTCAATCAGCCTTACATCACGCAAACCCTTAAAGCCAATGACCGCGTAGCTGTCGCCGGAACCGTTGAACGCGATTTCAATGGCTGGGTCATGAAAAATCCGCAGTTTGAAAAAGTTGAAAGCGCGGCCGAAGCGGTGCACACCTCAAGGCTCGTTCCCATGTACCCCTTAACCGCCGGTTTGACCCAAAAACAGGTTCGCTTTTTGGTGAGCCAAGCGCTGGAAGCTGCCGAAGAAATGCCCGACATACTGCCGGAAAGGATCAGAGAGCAAGAACAATTGGTTGGTAAGCAGAACGCGATTGCCAACATCCACCTCCCGGCTGATGCGGCAGCCTACCTCGCGGCTAGAAAGCGGCTCGCGTTTGAGGAGATGCTCTTGATACAACTACTGACCGAGCGGTCCCGCAGAGAGCTTGAGGCTGCCCGCGCGCCGAACATACCTTTCAACGAGAAAACGACCAAGGAACTCGTGAACTCGCTCCCGTTTACACTCACCGAAGGCCAGCGCAAGGCAGCATGGAGAATCCTGCAGGACATGGAAAAAGGCGCGCCCATGAACCGCTTGCTGCAGGGAGAGGTCGGCAGCGGTAAGACCGTTGTCGCGGCCATTGCGGCTCTGAACGCGGCTTCATCCGGCTTCCAGACCGCTCTCATGGCGCCCACCGAAATCCTGGCTTTGCAGCACTTCGCGACCATTGCAAACATTTTTCCAAACCATTCAGTCGCGGTGTTGACAAGCAAATATCATAGGCTGTCCGGCCTTGTCATTGCGAGGGAGCGAAGCGACCGAAGCAATCCCGTGAATGACACTCAGGGCATCAACGACGGGATTGCTTCGCCTGCGGCTCGCAATGACATTAAAGACGCAATTTCGAAAGGACACGTTGCAATCACCATTGGCACGCACGCCATCATCCAAAAAGACGTCTCTTTTGACAAGCTCGGCTTGGTGATTATTGATGAGCAGCACCGCTTCGGCGTAGAGCAGCGAAAACAACTAAAGGACAAAACAGCGGACGATGTGCCTCACGTACTCTCTATGACCGCAACACCCATCCCCCGCTCCCTGGCTTTGACGCTCTACGGGGATTTGGATATCACCACCATTCGCGAAATGCCGCAGGGCCGCAAGCCAATCACCACGCGCGTGGTTGACGAAACATATAGGCCAAAAGCGTACCAGTTCGTACGACAGCACATCCGCAAGGGCGAGCAGGTGTTTGTCATCTGCCCGCTGATTGAAGAGAGCGACGCGCTCGGCGTGAAATCCGCGACTGCCGAGTATGAAAAGCTCAAGGCGCACGCGCTGTTCAAAAACGCGAGCATCGGGCTCTTGCACGGAAAATTGAAAAGCGACGAAAAAGAAGCGACCATGAACGCATTCAAGTCCGGGAAGCTCACCATGCTCGTGGCAACCGCAGTGGTTGAGGTCGGAGTTGACGTGCCCAATGCTTCCATTATGGTGATAGAAGGCGCGGATAGGTTCGGGCTTTCGCAGCTCCACCAGTTCCGCGGCAGGGTCGGCAGAGGCGGACATCAGTCCTACTGTTTTTTGTTTACTGATTCAGCGTCCCCGGAGACAAAAACGCGCCTGCAGAAATTCGTGCGGGCCCGCGACGGGTTTGAGATCGCGGAACTGGATTTGCACCTGCGCGGGCCCGGAAAGCTCTATGGAACCGAGCAGTCCGGACGGTTCACTGATTTGAAAATCGCGTCTCTGGCCGACTCAAGCCTCCTGGAACGCACACGCGAGGCAGCTCAAACGCTTTTAAAAGAAGACCCGGGGCTTGCGCATCACCCGCTTCTGAAATCAGAACTGGATCGGCAATCTCGGCAACTTCATTGTGAGTAGCTGCGGAAACCATGTCGGCGGAAACCATTGACAACAGCGCCAAAGCGTGATTATATAACATTGTTTTTCAGTGTACCTTATGGAATCTTGACTTGCGGTAGGCGCTGCCAGCCATTGTTGCGGCTCCTCTGGGGCCGTGCACCGGCTCCTTTAGCGGCGCGCATTGGCAGGCGGTAAACCCGTTTCAAACCCCTGGTCTTCGTGATCACTCACACGCGTAGAAGACAAACAGGAGGTTTGATGCGGATTTACGGCGGGCGCGGGCCTCCCCGCCTGCGTCCGCCGCCTACCGTTTATTCTTATCATGGCGATGATCCTTGCGCCGCGACGATCTTTGACAACGACTAACCGCTGCGGAGGGCAGCAGACAGGAGGTGATGTATACCTTTCAAAAAAACCCTCCAACTTCTGCCGCGGGGAGGCGGCAGAGGGTACAAAAAACCATAGGAACTCCACCTAGGAACTCCACCACCGCACTTCATCGGGGAGGATGAAGGCACACTATGTCATCAAAAGCAAGACCACTAACGCCCTTGAGCATAGATCCGGAAAAGGTCTGCATCCTCGCGCGTCTTGAGGTGAAGGTGCCGGAAGTGAGCGGAAGAATGATCCGGAAACACGCGATGGCCCCCGTGGATCCCGTCTTTCCGCAACTGGCCGGCAGAAACCTTCTGCCTTCCTGCCAGTTCCATGCGGTCCAGTACGGAACCGGCTTGAAAGACGAACATGGAGTGCGCGTTACTACCATAAACGGAACCGCGCACTCGGCCAACCTGCTCATGCCTTCGGTCATCGGCCATCTGGAGAGACTCGCCAGACTGGGCATTGACGGAAAGGTCAGGGTCTACTTCCCAAGCATGGAAGCTGGGGCCAAGTGGAGAGCCCTGATTCAGCCGGGCACCACGCGCGACACCGGCAAGAAATCAGTGGAGTTTGAGTCCATTGGAGCGCTCCTTATGCACGCGGCAGAGCTCGCCGCGGACATGGAGGCGCTCGGAGCGAGGCACTTCGCGACACCAACAAACGCCGCAACGTAAGCGGCGCAACCACAACAAAATCACCCGAAAGGGCACTGTGGGGCGGACCAGCACCTGCTGTCATCCGCCTCTTTTTTCACCTCAAAATCCCGAGTACAGAAAGCGCCTGGTTGATATCCGCAACAGCGCGGCTGCCCGCTGGAGCGTCTTTTATACTGCTCTTCGGCACAAAAAATGAGGTAAAGCCCAAGCGTTTTGCCTCGTTCATCCGAACCTCTAATTGCGGCGCGGGCCGCACCTCCCCGGATAATCCCACCTCTCCGAGCGCGATTGACTGCTGGGGCATGGGTTGGTTTGCAAGCGATGATGCGATTGCAAGGCATGCGGCCAAATCAAGGCTCGGGTCTTTCACACGCAAACCGCCTACCACGTTCAAAAACACGTCTTGATTCTCAAGCTTCAACCCGGCCCTGCGGGAGAGAACCGCAAGCAAGAGCTCCAAGCGGGAAAGGTCAAACCCGCTGGTTGCGCGCTTGGGGTAGCCGTACGAAGTCTTGTTGGTGAGGGCCTGTATTTCTATCAAAAACGGCCGGGTACCCTCCATAATCACACTCACCACTGACCCGGGATGGCTCTGCGAACCGCTCTCCAGGAAAAGCTGGGACGGATTTTTGACTTCCAAAAGGCCCTTGTCAGACATGGCGAACACGCCCACCTGGTTGGTTGGGCCGAACCGGTTCTTAGCCCCCCGCAGCAGGCGGTACTCGTGCCGGGAGTCCCCTTCCAGATACAACACCACGTCAACCATGTGCGCGAGAATCTGGGGTCCGGCCACAGCTCCCTCTTTGGTGACGTGGCCAATGAGGATGATGGGGATTGACGTCTCTTTCGCGCACCCTAAAAACTGCGCCGCGCTGGCCCGCAGTTGCGCCACGCTGCCCGCATCTCCCGCAACCGACGGATCAGCCGTGGTCTGGATTGAATCCACCACCACAAGAGCGGGCTTGTGCTTTTTGATGGCGCCAATGGCTGATGCAAGCCGCGTATCCGAGACAAACTGTATGCGCGAAGAATCAATCCCAAGGCGAAAGACCCGCAAGCTGATCTGGTCCGGCGACTCTTCTCCGGCCACGTACAAAACATTCCCGGGGTTTCGCCGAATGAACCCGGCCACAACCTGCAGCACCAGGGTTGATTTGCCGATGCCCGGGTCCCCGGCTAAGAGCGCCAAGCTGCCCGCCACAATGCCGCCGCCGAGCACGCTGTCCACCTCGTGCATGCCAGTCGCAAACCGCGCCACGCCGCGGCTCGGGTCAACGGACACAACAGCCGCAGCCGTGAGTGCGAGAGCAGCGCCGGATGAGGGCTGGATGGTGCCCCACTTGCCGCACTCATCACACTGGCCCTGCCACTTGGGGTACTGCGAATCGCAGTGCGAACAATTGTAGAGTTTAGTTTCCATTATTGAGGAGGGGTACTAACACGCGTTCCACCTCCTCAAACGTCTGTGCCCCGGCTAACGCGACATCGCCAATGACGAGCGTCGGGGTTTCGGTAATGCCCAAGGCCCGGCCCTCGGCGAAATCGCGTTCAACTAAGGCTTGCATCCTACCATCTGCCAGGCAAGCCGTAAAGCGCTCCGTGCTCAATCCAAAGCTGGCAGCGCCCGACTCAAACGGAACAGAACCCAAGCCGGACTGGTTCGCAAACAGCCAGTTCGCATACTCCCAGAACTTGCCCTGTTCCCCGGCGCACCGCGCGGCCGCTGCCGCGTCCTTTGACGCTTGCGAGAGAAACGGAAAATCCTTCCACACGAGCCGCACGTCATCCGGATGGCTGGCGAGGACGCGGCCAACCGCGCCCTGGTATTCTGCGCAGTGCGAGCACGCAAAATCAGCATACTCAAACAGCACGACCCGAGGGTTCGCGGCCCCCCGGGAAGGGCTCTCCGCAAACTCTGCGGGCCTGATCGCTCCCGAGAAATCAAACGCGGGCCCTGCCGGCGCGCGGTTGCGCCACACGTCAACCCCGTAGGCGAGCACTACCAGGATGCCGAGCGAGAGCACGATGGCAATAACACGGCCGCGCTCCATAGCTACCGGAGCCGCAGCTCGTGGATGCGCCCGCTCACGCGGTCCGTAAAGTAGAGCGTGCGGGCGTCTGCGGACACGGACATGGTTTCTATGGTAAACGAGCTCGCTCCCGCGCTTTCGGGGTACGCGACGGGGCTCGCCGAATTGTTGATGAGGTCAATTTTGTAGATGGTGTCCGGGGTGCTCGCGGATTGCTCCCGAAAAATACCGCTCCCCTCCTGCAGGGACTGGGGCACGGCGCAGTATGCTACCTCCTCGCCCGCAAACACGCACTTGTCCGGCCAGGTTTGTATGCGCAAGGAGCGGTTGCCCAAGCCGATGTTGTCGCCCGAACCTCCCGCGATGTGGAGCATGGGATTGTAGTTCGTGGCTTCGGAGTACACGCTGTAGAGTATCTGCTTTCCCTCCGGCGACCACGCGCTCTCAAACCCCAGGCCATTGGTCTGGAGCGACAAAAAGTTCTCATCGTTCAAACCGATAAAAAACACCTCCTCGCCCTCGCCGGACGTGGGTTCGCGGTACGTGGCAATCACCTCGCCCGTAGGGGACCAGGAAACATTCACGTTGCGCGACTCTTTGCCCAGGGCCTGCACGAGCTCCTGGCCCTCTCCAGTAGGGCTTGACGCAATGATCCACCTGTCAGCCTCGCTCTCCCCGATGTACTCATACGCGAGCTGCGAATCGTCCGGGGAGAACGAAAACTCCTGCGCCTCCGGAGGCAGGGTAGCCTGGATGTTGCGCTCAAAATCGTAAAAAATGTTTGATCCGTCCGGAAATTCCAAAATTGCTGAAGATCCGCCATGGGACCACGCGACACTCTCAACCGAGCGGAACACCTTGTCCGAGAGCAACACGGGAGCGCCTCCTGTGGGATTGATGCGGTAGAACCGCTCGTCCCGTTCGTCGTAGTAGTTGAGCATGCCGCCACTCGCGAGCGTGTTGAAGTCAGCGCGCGACGGCGTGAGCGATGCAACCTGGGTCCTGCCGCCGGCTGCCACCATGTCCGGCTCTTGCTGTACCGGGGGAGGCTCTGGTACCAGGACGCGCTGCTCCTCACGTGTGGTATCAACCACGCGCCCGCCAGGGCCTTCGGACACGTCCGGCAACTGGCCCGGCGCAACCGGAATGACTCTGCCCGGAACCACGCTTGTTCCCGGAGCGCGGAAAAACAATGCCCAAATCCCCCACCCGAGCAGGATGACCACCATGACGAAGCCCGTGATTTGCAGGATGAGTTTGGCGCGTTCAGACATAGTGTGCGCTTCTATCCCTCAAGCAATTTTTTGATGTCGCGCTTTAGTTTCGGCAGGTCATTTTTCGCCGCGTCCCACACCATATCCAAATTCACGCCAAAATACCCATGGATAAGCTTGTCGCGCATGCCGGCTATTTCTTTCCATGGAATATGCGGATGCATGTCGCGGAAACGCATGGGCAGCTGTTTTATCGCTTCACCGATAATTTCCATTTTTCTGACAACTGCCGCCTGCTTTTCCGGCAATTTCATAAAATCGGCCTTTGATACTCCATTGAGAAACTGCTCAACCATGCTGATGCTGTCCGCGATATCCCGCAAGTACAACTCAAGTTCTCTTTCTTCTGCTCTCATAAATAGTGACGGCTTCGTTGAAAATCCGATCTTTCAGATATGGGTGCACGCTGTCGTATGTTCCCAAATCAACTTTCCTGCCGAGCCGCTCGCTCAACTCTTGCTCCAATCTGACCAAATCCAGCAGAGAAAACCTGCCCCGCCGCTGCTGGATCAGCATATCTATGTCACTTTTGGCGCCGGATTCTCCGCGCGCGACCGAGCCGAACACCGCTCCCTTTCGGACGCCTGCTTTGCGCAACACCGGCACTGCGATTTTTTTGATTGTCTTGATTGTCGGACTCATATGCACCTATTGTAACATACTGACGCGCGTATTTCAACGCAAGAGGGCAATAATGACAAAACCCGTAATTTGCAGAATGAGTTTAGTGCGGTCGGACATACGCTACATTACTCATATGCCGGAAAGTTGCTGGTGTCCAAATCGCATTTGTAGCCTCTCTCAAAATCTTCTGCCTGAATCAGTTGACCAGGCGTCACATGCTCAAACGATGGCATGCCTTCGTTAAAATCAGCAAGTGATGCAGTGCAATCCTTCCCCACAAAATAATGATGATCAGTGAGCCCTCCTAAAATTCCCGAATTCACCTCTAGCTCTAAAATGTAGCCTTTATGCTCTCCAACAGCGCAAGCGATAAAATCAGTCAAATCTGTTCCGTCTGCCTCGGAGTCTTGCATTACATACCATGATGCATGATCAGAAAGCTCTTTTTCTGCTTTAGTGACAGGGGTATTTCCGCACAACTGGCGCACGGTAATGCTTTTAACGTTCCGGCGGTGTAGTGTCGGTGAAAAGGCCTGTTCCGCAACTAAGCTGCCATACAGATATGTACTCTCAAAGCACTTTCCCGCCAAACACACGCCTCGGACGGGGCGGCCAGTCTCATCAAAACATACGTCCCCCCCGCACTCGCCATTGATTGTTTGCAAGTCGCTGCTTACCAAATACCGCGAGCCACACCGTGCATCACTCAAGCCTCGGGTGAATTTCGGAAACGGCGCGCTTATGTCCGCCAAACAGTTAGCCGAATCTTTACAAAACTGCTTCACAACCGTATTCTCGGGATCATTGCAACCATCCTGTTCTGAAAAACCAATAGTTTGCACCGGCTCAACGTCCGGCAAGCGCAGGGCAACCAAGCGCGGGGTAACGGCGTTCAGGATCACGTACGAAAGCAAGGCGAGCATCAAGCCGATTGCGGCGCCGAAGATGCGTTTTTTGGCGGCGCCGATTTTATCAGACCCGCCTCCCGAGAATATCCACTGGTACCCGGCAATAATAAGCATGACCACCGCGAACGTGGCAGCCAGGCCGATGAGCAGCCGGTACACGCCGGCTATGTAGTCCGAAAGGTTGCACACCGCCGGAATGGGCTTGCTCTGCTCATCCAAAACAGGCTTGCCTTTTGCATCCGTGATAAAGCAGTCGGTTGCCACAAACGGCAATGGCACCTGGAGCTTGGCGTACAACTGGCTGGGCATTCCCCCGCTGTCTGCGGTCCCGGCGGCCGGATCGGTTTCCTGCGCAAACACGGGAACACCTGCCGCAAAAACGGCTACAAAAATCGGGATGCAGATGAGTGTTCGCAATGGCATAAAATTAGACAGATGGTAATGCGCCAGAAGAAAATAATGTGGTGAAAAGCACGGGAATACCGATGGCAAGGAGCAGTATGCCGATTCCCGCCAAAATC
>CAYIMZ010000012.1:0-12092 GCA_964364695.1 uncultured Gammaproteobacteria bacterium
GGCCGTACTTCTTGCGGTAGCGGATTTTGCGCTTGTATTTGATGACATCAATCTTTTTGGTCCTGCCCTGCGCCAACACCGTGGCCGCAACTGTGGCCCCTGCAACGAACGGAGCGCCTACTTTGACGTTCTCGCCTTTCTCGTCCGCAACCAAAAGCACCTCGCTGAAATCAATGCCCTTCCCGGCTTCCGCATCAAGCTTTTCTACTTTGATGGTGTCCCCCTCCTTGACCTTGTACTGCTTTCCGCCTGTTTTGATAACCGCAATCATATTCAAAAAGTATACGCTCAATCCGCTTCCATGTCAAGCTTCACCGCATCACCTGTTTTGACCCCATGCTCCGCAATCCAGCCGCTATTGACTTCCAGGACCATGTCAGCCGACACGTCTGACTTGAATCTGACGACTGAACCATCTTCTGATTCAAACGGAATATGCTCCTCCATGCCCGCCACTTTGTTGTCCGCAATCCACAAAACGTCCAAGGGAAAACGCATATCTTTCATCCAGAAATTCCTCACCTCTACATCATCATATACAAACAGCATGCCGCGGTCTTGGGCAAGCGTTTCGCGGCCGGAAAGCCCGCGAGTCTGCGAGGCGAGCGTGTCCGCCACTTCCACAGCCAAAGACGCATTGCCAATGCGCACTGTTTTTTCGGTAAGCGGTACGGAAGTATCAGGCATACGCACCATCCATACGGCAGCTAGCGCAAAAATTGCGATTGCGATGAGCGTTTTCGCGACCATAGCGCTAAAAGAATCATGACAAACGCGAGTACCGCGAGCAAGTACACCTTGCCCTGGGTCTGCAAAAACAAGGACGCAACTCCGAAGAGCGCTGCCAAACCCCACAAGAGCAGAACGCTCTGCCTATGCGAGAGGCCGGCCGTGAGCAAGCGGAAGTGCAGATGCTTGCTATCCCCGATTGCGGGCGATTTCTTTTCCAAAAACAGGCGCCGGAGAATGACCCAGGCAACATCCAAAATGGGCACGCCCATGACCAGCAAAGCGGTTGCCACTTTGCCGCCCGAGATGATGGCCAAAACCCCGAGCATGAACCCGAGCCATACGCTGCCGCCTTCGCCGAGGAAAATCTTGGCCGGGTGCGCGTTCCAAAACAGGAATCCGCTTGCCGCTCCGGCGAGCGCCACCGCAAGCAGCGCCACGTCCGGCTGGAACGTTTTGTCGGAGAGCGAGAGCGCGAACAGGATGAACGCGCCAATGGTGGTAATGCCGGTCACGAGCCCGTCCAGGCCGTCCAAAAGCTTGGTGGTTTCCATCATGCCCAAGAGCCAGATGACGGTGAAAAAATCAGCCAAAAGCACAAAGGAGATGGTCCTGCCGCCCACGGCAAAGAGCTCCCACTGCAGGATATCCAAATGCCACAACCCAGGGCCAAGGGGATTTGAGACGAATACTATGCCCATGCCGCTTCCAATGACCACCAGCACGGCAATGAGGGGAGCGATGAGCTGGAACCGCGCGCGTAAACGGTACCTGTCATCCAGAAACCCTCCAAGCATGAGCACTGCTCCCGCGATAAAGAGCCCGAGCAAGAACTGCTCGCTGATGTACCGGGCCGGCAGTTGCTCCGTGAACAGCACAACCGAGCCAATCACCAGCCAGAACGATGCAAAAATCGCCACGCCCCCGAGGAGCGGGACCGGCTTTGAGTGGATCTTGCGAGGTTCGCCCGGGTAGTCAACAATGCCGCGCCGCACTGCCGCGTGCCGCACCACGGCGGTTGCGAGAAAGGCCAATGCTGCGGCGGCTAAAAAAAGCCCTGCGTACCACATAGCTAGCCGGGGTGCGCCTCAAGGTAGGTCCCGAGGATCAGGCTCGCGGCCTGGGCATGGTCGCGCTCTCTCGTATCGCCCGACGGGGTGGTTGAAAATCGCTCGTCCTGCTTTGCGATAGGCAGGGAAAGGGTTGAGAGTTTTTTGATGAACTCGTCCACGGCGCGGGCGGCTTCCCCCGCAACGCCCGCGAGCGTGAGCGGGTACCCGATCACAATGTGCTGAAAGCCTTCAACCAGGATAATCCGCTCCAGCTCAAGAATGACGTTCGCGTCGTTGATGACGGTTCGGAACGGCACGGCAACGCTAGATGAGTCCGAGGCTTTGGCAAGCCCGATTTTGGATGCTCCGTAATCTATGCCTAAGTAGTTCATAGGGTGAGGATGCGCGGCCCCTGTGCGGTGACTGCGACCGTGTGCTCAAAGTGCGCAGCATGCGAACTATCTGCCGTTACCACGCCCCAGCCGTCATCTGCTGTTCTGACATCATGCTTTCCAATCGCAATCATGGGCTCAATGGCAAGCACTACTCCTTCCTTGATTTCCTCGCCTTGGCCTCTCTTCCCGAAGTTCGGAATCCTGGGCTCTTCGTGCACGCCATAGCCCACGGCGTGGCCCGTAAGGCTGCGGATGACGCCGTACCCGAGGTTTTCCGCGTATGACTGTACCGCATGGCCGATGTCGCCGAGATGGTTACCGACAACGGCTTGGCTGATGCCCCGTTCCAGGCACTCCCGCGTCACCACGAGCAATCGCTCATCTTCCTCGGAAATCTCCCCAACCGGAACCGTGACTGCGTGGTCCGTGTATAAGCCTTTGTACTCCATGCCGAGATCCAGGCCGACCAGATCCCCTGCTTTGAATACGAGGTCTTTGTGCGGAATGCCGTGCACCAGCATGTCGTTCGGGGAAACGCACAACGCGTTCGGAAACTCCTGGCCCGGCTTGCCAAATCCCTTGAATGAGGGGGTGCCGCCTGCGGCGCTAATCTCCTGTTCCGCGTACGCGTCCAAGTCCGCTGCTTTCGCGCCAACAACGCACATGCCCGCCAAACCCTTCATGATGCGGGCTAGGATATGCCCGCCCTCCGCCAGAATTTCAATCTCCTGCGCGGTTTTCGGCTTCATAAAAAAATCTCCCACACTGACTTTTCCACTTCCTCAATGGACGGCGCGCCGTCTATGCGGTGCAACACGCCAGATGCCTCGTACCGCTCCAGCAGCGGTTCAGTGTCTTTATGGTAGATATCCAGCCGCTCTCGGATTGCAGTAGGCGTGTCATCGGCCCGTTGAATCAGTGTGGCGCCGCAATCATCACACGCTTCATCCCGTTGTGGGGGGTCAGTAATCATATTGTACACCATATCGTCTTTCGGGCACATACGCCGCGCGCTCAAGCGCCTGATTGACTCCTGGTCCGGAATATCAAAAAGGAGCACATGAGTAGGGTTGCTGTCTTTAGGGAAACCGCCGGCTTGTTCTGCGTTTCTGGGAAAACCGTCAATGATCACACCTCCTGACTCTGTGATTGCTTCCTGTATCTTCCTGCTCATCAATGCCACTACATATTGTGCCGGAACAAGAGCGCCCCTATCCAAAAAAGACGCAAACAGCTTTCCCTCCTCGCTTCCTGTTGCTTTTTCATCGCGCAAAAGCTGCCCGGTCTCCAAATACGGAAGCCCGAGCTTTTCGGCCAACCGCTTGCCCTGGGTTCCCTTGCCCGAACCCTGGGGCCCGAGCAGGATGATGACTGGTTTTTGTTCTTGCATGGAGATCAAAAACGCTCGTAGTCGCGCATGATGAGCTGGGAATTGATCTGCTTGACCGTCTCAATCACCACAGACACCACGATCAAAAGCGACGTTCCGCCGATGACGAGGTTGGTGCCCGTAAAGTTCTGCAGGATAATGGGCAGAATCGCAATCACGCCCAAAAACAAGGCGCCCGCAAACAGGATGCGGTTTGAAACCTGGGCAAGGTAGCGGCTGGTCTCGGCTCCGGGCCTAATCCCTGGGATAAACCCGCCCTGGCGCTGAAGGTTTTCGGAAATTTGGTCCGGCTTGAAGATGACTGCCGTGTAGAAATACGTGAATCCGAACACGAGCGCAAAGTAGAGCGCCGCGTACACCGCGCCGTTCGGGTTGAACAAATCAATCACCACACTCGCACCCTGCCGCAGGAATGCGACGGTACTTTCCGTAAAAAACTGGGCAATGAGAGGCGGGAACAGCACGATGGAAATCGCGAAAATGATTGGGATCACGCCCGCCTGGTTCACGCGCAAGGGCAGGTGGCTGTGCACCCCGCCGCCGGGAGCGCCCCCGCCGCGCGCGAACTTGGCGTACGTCACCGGAATGTTGCGCTGGCCTTCGGTGATGAACACCACCCCCCCGACCGTGACGAGCGCGATAATCACGAACAGGATCACGTTGATGAGCTGGGACGAATCGTACGTTGAGAACACGCGCAGGAGCGCCGTGGGAAGCCCGGCCACAATGCCCGCGAAAATGAGGAGCGAAATCCCGTTGCCCACGTGGCGCTCGCTCATGAGCTCGCCGAGCCACATGAGGAACATGGTCCCGGCCGTCACCACGGCCATGACCATGGCAATCTGGGCAAAGGAAATGGAACCGAGCAGCGAAGCGCCCCCGGCTGCGCCGGCGCGCTGCAGGAACATGATGGTGCCGTACGCCTGGATGAACGCGAGCGGCACCGTGGCGAGCCTGGTCCACTGGTTGATCCGCTGCCTGCCCGCCTCGCTCTCTTTCTGCATCTCCTCAAGCTGCGGCACAATCATGCCCAAGAGCTGGAAGATGATGGATGAGGTGATGTAGGGCCCCACGCCGAGCATGACCACCGAGAAGTTCTCAAGCCCGCCGCCGGTGAGGATGTTCAGAAGCCCGAGGATCTGGTTTGAATTGAAAAACGCCTGCAAGCCCGACACGTCAACTCCGGGGACCGGAATGTGCGCGAGGGTGCGGAAGGCGACGAAAATGGCGAGCACAAACAAGATATCATTCCTGATATCCCGCGTTGTGAGAATCTGTTTGAGCTTTTGCGCGAGCATGGTTTACTCCACGATGGTAACGCTCCCTCCGGCTTTCTCAATAGCAGCGCGGGCTGACCGCGACACGGAGCGGACGTTGACTGCAAGTTTCTTTGTAAGTGTACCATTCCCGAGCACCTTAATACCACCCGGAGTCCTCCTCGCGAGGCCGCGGCTTACGAGAGACTTTTGGCTGACCGTGTCCCCGTCTTTGAAGCGCGCGTCCAGTTGCCCGAGGTTCACCGTCGCAACCGCGGGCGAGGAACGCTTAAAACCGCGCAGTTTCGGCGTGCGCATGAGGAACTGGTGGAACGCGCTGCGCCTCGCAATGCCGCGCGTGCCGCCCGAGCGCGCGGTCTGGCCTTTCATGCCGCGGCCCGAGTATGTGCCCCTGCCCGACGCGTTGCCGCGTCCCACGCGCTTCTTGCGCTTTTTCTGGCCGCGGGGGCGGCGTATGGAATGTAATGAAAGTTCTGCCATAAGATGTTAGGCTCCTTGCTCTTCTTTAGGCGCTTCAGGGAGTGCTTCTTCGGATGTTTTGGGGGGTGCTTGGGGGGATGCTTCTCCCTCTTCGGCAGCCGCTTCCTGGGGCCGCGCTTTTCTGGTTCGCGGCTTGCGCAGGCGCGCCAGGGCGTCCATGAGGGTCTGCGCGTTGTTGACCTTGTTGCTCGTGCCCATGATCTTGGCAACCACGTCGCGGACTCCGGCGAGCTCAAGGATCTGGCGCACCACGCTCCCCGCAATCACGCCGGTTCCGGCAGGAGCAGGCGAAAGGAGAAGCTGGGCGCTGCGGTCCCTGATGCGGACCTCGTGCGGGATGGTTCCCGTTTCCGTGGTCAAAACGCGTATCATGTGCTTTTTGGCGTCATTGGTCGCCTTGCTGATGGCGAGCTGCACGTCCGCTCCTTTGGCGATGCCCACGCCGACTTTTCCCTTGCGGTCGCCGATCACCAAGCACGCGCGGAAGCGCATGCGCTTGCCGCCCGCCATCACGCGCGTGACGCGCGCCAAATCCAGGATGACCTGGTCAAACTCGTCGCGCTGCTCTCCGTGGCCCCGCCCGCGGCCTCCCCCTCTCCTGCCTCCGCGTTGTGGCCCTCCCCGTTGTGGTCTCTCTTGTGCCATATCTAAATAGTTACTCCTGCTGTGCGCAAGGCGTCGGCAAACGCTTTCACGCGGCCGTGGTACTTTTTGCTGCCGCGGTCAAGCACTGCCTTTGTTATGCCGGCTGCGACCGCTTGCGCGCCGAGCGCTCCTCCCAATGCGGCAGCGCGCTCGGTTTTTGTTCCCGAGAAACCGCGGTCCCGGCCCGAGAGGAGGGTTGCACCTTTTGCATCGTCAATAAACTGGACAAACATGCCGACCGTTGAAACGGCGAGCGACACGCGGATTGCGCTGCCGGATGCGTTAATGCGGCTGCGTACGCGGCGAGCGCGGCGAAAGGCATTCTGTTGTTTTTTGGTTGCGTGCATATTATCCCTCTGATCCTTTGAGCACCTTGCCCTCCTTGCGCCGGATGACCTCATCCGCATACTTAATGCCTTTACCCTTGTACGGCTCCGGCTTCTTGATTTTTCTGATGTTGGCGGCAGTCTCGCCCACGAGCTGCTTATCAATCCCGGTGATGGTAATCGTGTTGCCTTCCACGGCTGCGCTCGTGCCGCGGGGCAGCTCAAACTCCACGGGGTGCGAAAAGCCGACATTCAAAACCAGCGTGTTCCCGCGGAGGCTGACCTTGAATCCAATGCCGTTCACCTCAAGCTTCTTCGCGTACCCCTCCGTAACCCCAACCACGGCGTTCGCAACCAGGCTCCTCGTGAGGCCCCAGAACGCGGCCTGCCGGCCGTCCTCGGGATTGGGAACTGAAACGTGCAAGGCGCCCTCTTTTTCTTCCACGCGCGCTTTGGGCGGAAGGCTCACCGAGAGCTCGCCCTTGGGGCCGGCCACGTGAACCGAGCCGCGACTGATGGTGCTCGTGACGCCCTGGGGGATGACTATGGGTTGTTTGCCGATTCTTGACATATATCCTTAATACACTTCGCACACTACTTCGCCGCCAAGGCCCGCGCGTTTCGCTTCTCTCGTCGTCATGAGGCCCTGCGGGGTGGAGATGATGGCCGTGCCGTACCCCGAGAGCACCACGGGCAGCGCATCGGACTGGGCGTACACCCGAAGTCCGGGCTTGCTCACGCGACGCACACACTCCAGCGCGGATGTTCCGTCGGCGCCGTACTTGAGCGTGATGCTGATAATCGGCTTGCCGCCTTGGGAAGCCTCTGTCACGTTGCCCACGTAGTTCTCGCGCGAAAGCAGCTGCGCAAGCCGAAGCTTGAGCTTGGAAAACGGAATGGCCACTGCCTCGTGCCGTGCGGCCGAGGCGTTCCGTATGCGGGTGAGCATGTCTGAAATGGGGTCGGTCATCATATGGTTGAGGTTTCCTACCAGCTTGATTTGCGCACGCCCGGGATTTCCCCGTTGCGCGCGAGCTCGCGGAAGCAGATGCGGCACAGGTCAAAATCACGCATGTAGCCGCGGTTTCTGCCGCACTTCCAGCACCGCCGGACTTTCCGGGTGGAAAATTTCGGCGGCCGGGATGCTTTTACTTTTAATGCTGTTCGTGCCATATCGTATATCGCTATTACTTTTTGAACGGAAACCCGAGCGCCCTAAGAAGCGCCGCGCCGTCCTTGTCGTTGCCGGCGCTCGTGACCACCGTCACCTCAAGCCCGTGCAGCTTGGCAATGTCGTCGCCCGCCGATTCGGGGAACACGTTGTGCTCGGGAAAGGCGATGGTGTAGTTCCCGTGCCCGTCAAAACCCTTGGCAGAGAGCCCGCTAAAGTCGCGCACGCGCGGCAAGGTCACGTGGATGATCCGGTCCAGAAAGTGCGCGGCGCGGCCGCCCCGCAGCGTGACCTTGGCGCCGACCACCTGGCCCTCCCTGATTTTAAAATTGGAAATGGAGAGGCGGGATTTCGTGGGGATTGCTTTCTGGCCGGTGATGCGCGCGAGCGTTGTGAGAATCTGCTCTTCCGGAACCGTGCTCCCCCGCTTCACGCGGGCGTTCACCACCACTTTCTGGATGCGTGGAGCCGCGTGGACATTCGCCACGCCGAACAGCTCCTCTCGTTTGGGAAGCACGCGCTCGCGGTAGATTGTGGTAATGGTGGTAACCATAATGTTAGATGGCTGCTGCGCACTTTTTGCACACCCGCGTCTTTGCCGCATTCGGATCAGGCGAGGCGGCGAAGCCCGTGCGCGCGGGCTTTCCGCACGAAGGGCACACGAGCATGACGTTTGAAACCTCAATGGGCGAAGGGAACTCAATCTTCTGGCCCGCGATACCGCGCTTGTTGGAACGCAGGTGCTTGGTGAGCACGTTAATGCCGGCAACCGAAACGCGGTTGAGCGCGGGCAGTGTTTGCAGGACCGTGCCTGTCTTGCCGCGGTCCTTTCCTTTCATCACCTTGACGGTGTCGCCTTTCTTGATCTTCATATATCCTTTCCTACAGCACTTCAGGCGCCAGTGAAACAATCTTGGTAAATCCCTTCTGCCGGAGCTCGCGCGCCACAGGCCCGAAGATGCGGCTGCCGCGCGGCTCTTTTGACTTCTTATCCGCCAAAATCACGACTGCATTCTCGTCAAACCGGATGTAGGAGCCGTCTGCCCTGCGGAGCTCTTTCGCGCTGCGGACCAGGACGCCGGACACCACATCCCCCTTTTTCACCATTGAGTGGGGCTGCGCTTCTTTTACCACGAGCGTCATGACATCGCCGATGCGGGCGTAGCGCTTGCGGTTTCCGCCGAGCACGGTGATGCACCGGAGCTTTTTCGCTCCCGTGTTGTCCGCCGAATGCACCATGGTCATAAACTGGATCATACCTGCTGCTCCTTGCTGATAACGCGCCAGCGCTTTGTTTTTGAAATGGGGCGCGTCTCTTCAATAATCACGCGGTCGCCAACCGCAAAATCGCCGGTGCGCGAGTCGCAGCTATAGCGCTTGCTCGTGGTGTAGCGCTTGTGGTACACGGGATGGATGGTGACGCGGTCAACCCGAACCACGACCGTGTACTGCATGCGTGCGGACACGACGGTTCCTTTGAGGCGGCGTTTGCGGGCAGTTGCGGGCGTAGTGTTGTGTGATGTTTCTTCCATAGCAATACAATGCTGTTACTCTTGTGACGTACCGCGTTTTGACGTATCGCGGCTGCTGGATGAGCCACCAGTATGCCCCAACTGGGAGATCCGTGTCAAGATGCGGCTTATGTCTTTCCTTGCTTCCGCAATCTGGTGCACCTTCTTGAGGCTTCCCGCGTGCGCCTTAAAACGCATATCAACCAAACGGGAGCGCGTTTCGGACAAATCGTGCGCAAGCTCCTTGAGTGCCTTGTTTTTAAATTCCACCCACTTCATACTACTCCTCTGCTTCAATGAACCGGGTAAGGAGGGGAAGCTTGTGGCTCGCGAGGGTCATGGCCTTGCGCGCGGTTTCGCGCGCCACGCCGTCCATTTCAAACAGCACGGTGCCGCGCTTCACCGGCGCCACGTAGCGGTCAACCGCGCCCTTGCCCGCCCCCATGGGCACCTCCGCGCCCTTTGCGGTGACCGGCTTGTCCGGGAAAATCCGAATCCAGATTTTTCCGCCGCGGGCAACGTAGCGCGTCATGGCGCGCCGCGCAGCCTCAATCTGCCGGCTTGAAACCCACGCGGACGTCGTTGCGCGCAGCCCGTACGAGCCGAACGAGAGTTCAATCTTGCGGCAGGCGACCCCGCGGAGCCTGCGCTTCTGCGATTTGCGGTATTTTACCTTCCGTGGTATGAGCATAGTGTTATTCCTCTCTCTCAAGCAGCTTATCCGCCTCGTGCTCGGCCTTCTGGTCGGCTATTCTCTTGATCTGCTTCAAAATGGTGTCAGTGCCGCTTGATGTTGCATCCTTATCTTCCGGGTCAAGCACCTCGCCCTTGTACACCCACACCGAAACGCCGATGGCTCCGTACGTGGTGCGCGCGGTAGCTTGGCTGTAGCCAATGTTCGCGCGCAGCGTGTGCAACGGAATGGAGCCCCAGCTGATGGTCTCGTCGCGCGCGATTTCCGCGCCGTTCAGGCGTCCCTTCACCCGGATCTTGACCCCTTTTGCGCCCGCCTTCTTGACGTTCTCAAGCGATTGCTTGCACGTCCTGCGGTACGGCATCCGGCGCTCCAGGTCAGCGGCAATGTTCTGGGCGACCACTGCGGCGGAGAGGCCGCTCTGGCGCACCTCGTGGATGTTGATTTTCACCATACTGCGGCCGGAGAAGACCTCTCGCTCAACTTCCTTCTTGAGCGTCTCCGCGCCCTCGCCGCCTCTTCCGATGACCATGCCCGGCTTTGCGGTGTGGATGTTGACGGTAACCTCCTGGCCTTTCCCGCTCCGCTCAATCCCAATCAGCTCAACGCGCGCAGCAGCGAGCTTTTTTGACAAAAACTGCCTGATCCGGATGTCCTGCGCGAGCATGATCCGAAACTTGTTAGTCGGCGCAAACCACTTGGACTGCCAGTCCTCAATGATGCCGAGGCGATGATTTTTTGGATGAATCTTCTGTCCCATAGTATGCTGTAAACGTTAGCGCTTGGTACCGGGCGCTCCCTTGCTCTTCTCTCCGAGTTGCTTCTCTTCTGTTTTCTGCTTCTCTCCGACCGCAATCGTGATGTGGCTCGTGCGCTTCATAATCTGGCTCGCCCTGCCGAACGCCCGCGGCATCCACCGCTTCAAACTCGGCCCTTCATCAACGAACGCGCGGGTGATTGCCAAATCGCGAACGTTGAGCTTGTGGTTGTTCTTTGCGTTGGCGACTGCGCTGTCCAGCACCTTGAGCACGGTGTGCGCGCTGCGCTTCGGGAGCACGGTGAGCTGGTTTCGCGCTTCCTCAACGCTCAAACCGCGAAGCAAACCAACCACGAGCCGCACTTTGCGGGGCGCAATTCTTTGGAACTTGGCTTGTGCTTTTACTTCCATGCGTATCTCGCTACTTCTTTTTCGCCTCTGCCTTGGGCGCTTCGGTCTTCTGGACTGCGGCCTGTTCCTGCTCTTTCTGCATGCGGCCGCCGTGCTTGGTAAACTTGCGCGTTGGCGCGAACTCTCCGAGCTTGTGCCCCACCATGTTCTCAACCACCAACACGGGGGTGTGCTGCTTCCCATTATGCACGCCAAAGGTGTAGCCTACCATGTCCGGAGTGATGGTCGCGTTGCGCGCCCAGGTTTTGATTGGAGCCTTCTTGTCGCGGGCAGCCCTCACCTTACCCATGAGGCGTTCGTCTATGTATGGCCCTTTTTTTGCGCTTCTTCCCATATGCGTGGTGTGCTACTTTTTCTTGCGTCTGCGAATAATGACGGCGTCGCTCGCCTTGTGCTTCGCCCGTGTGGGAACGCCGCGGGCCGGCTTGCCCCACGCCGTCTTGGCGCGCTTCATGCCGATGGGCGATCTCCCTTCCCCGCCTCCGTGCGGGTGGTCCACCACGTTCATGGCTTTTCCGCGCACGCGCGGGCGAACCCCGCGGTGGCGCATCCTGCCCGCTTTGCCGAGCCGAACCAAATTCCACTCCGTGTTGCTCACCTGCCCGACGGTCGCCAAGCAGTCGCCCGAAAACATGCGCACCTCGCCGCTCGGCATCTTGATCTGCACGCGCTCACCCTCGGTTGAGAGCACGGTGGCGGAAGAGCCGGCGCTGCGGACTGCGGTTGCGGTGCGCATGGGTGCCAACTCTATGTTGCAGATGGTGATGCCTGCCGGAATGTGCTTTAACGCCATGCGGTTGCCGGGCTTGATCTCAAGCTGTTTCGTGCGGCTTGAGGTGAGCGTAGCGCCCAGCGCAAGCTTGTCCACGGCAAGCGTGTACGCCCGCGTGCCGCCCGGGTACTCAAGGAGCGCTATGGCGGCAGAGCGGTTCGGGTCGTACTGGATGCCTACCACAGTTCCGGGCGTGTCAACGACCGGATTCACAAAATCCATAATGCGGTACTTGCGCCGATGGTCACCTCCCTTGTGGCGCACCGTGATGCGGCCGCTTGCGTTGCGGCCGGCGTGGATCGCGCGGTTCGCAAGCAGCGAGGGCTGTGGCTTCTGTATGCCTTCTCGTGTGTGCCTTAAAACGCTTGAGTGGCGCCTGCTTGGGGTTGTTGGTTTGTAACGTTTGAGTGGCATATGCTCTATCTACACGCCTTCGTACACGGCGATGGTGCTCCCCTTGGGAACGCGGATGTACGCCTTTT
>CAYIMZ010000012.1:12192-14788 GCA_964364695.1 uncultured Gammaproteobacteria bacterium
ACGCCTTCGTACACGGCGATGGTGCTCCCCTTGGGAACGCGGATGTACGCCTTTTTCCACCCGGACTTGGCCCCCGGAATCCTCCGGAAATACGTTGCCCGGGCCGGCATGTTCGCAATCTGGACGCTCGTCGGCTCAACTCCGTACATCTTGGTGAATGCTTTGGTAATCTCAATCTTGTTGGCGCGCACGTGCACGGAAAATGCGTACGTATCGTGCGTGCCGAGGCGCGCGGTTTTTTCCGAAATAAGAGGTTTGACGAAGACGCCAAAACCGGCTCCCAAGTTCGTTGCTCCGCGGCCGTGCGTGGCCTCGGAGCGCGCACTCTCCCGAGTATCTTTCTTATCTGTGCGCGGCTCTGTGCGCGGCGCGAGTGAGGGCTCGGACGTTTTCTTCTGCGCCTCCATCTCTTTCTGCGCCGACTTCCGCGCGGGTTTGGCGGCCTTGTCCGTAAACGGATTTTTCAAAAAATTCCACATATGGTTACGAGAGCTGTACTATGAGTTTGTTCACCGCGCCTTTGCTGGTCATGATAGTGCCGTGCGACAGGAGGTCCAGTATGTTGATGTTCTCAGGCCTGGCTGACTTGGTCCGCGGCAGGTTGCGCAACGAGAGGACCGCGTTCTCAAGCCCTGCATCAGCGAGGAAGAGCACTTTTTTGGACGTAAGTTTCAGCGCCGCGAGGAGGGCTGAAAGCTTTTTTGTTGAGGGCGTGGCGAGGGCATCAAAACCGTCAATCACCACAAACTTGCCCGCCCCAACGCGGTCCGACAGTACGGCACGCATGGCGCTCTTGCGCATCTTTGCCGGGATGGAGCGTTTGGTGATGGACTCAATCCGGGGCCCGAACGTGACGCCGCCGCCTTTCCAGAGCGGCGAACGGATGGAGCCGTGCCGCGCCCGGCCGGTTCCCTTCTGGGCCCATGGCTTCCTCCCTCCGCCGCGCACTTCGCTCCGGTCCTTCGTGTGGGCAAGGGGTTTGCGCGCGTTCACGGTTGCGACGTGGCGAGCTTGGTACAGGAGCGCCGCATTCGCCTCCACGCCAAACACCGCATCGGGCAACTCCATAGTTCCCGCGCTTTCTCCGTCCATATTGTACACGTTGATCTGCGGCATACTAGTGCGTGGGCTCCTCTTTGGGCTTCATCTCGCCCTGGGCGCGGATTTCAACTAAGCCGTTCCGCGGGCCCGGAACTGCGCCGCGAATGGCAATAATTCCTTCTCCCGGGTCAATGGCCGCAATGCGGAGGTTGGTAATGCTCACGCGCTCGGCCCCCATGCGGCCCGCCATGCGCTTGCCCGGAAACACGCGCTGCGCGTCGGTTGAGCCGATTGAGCCCGGGGCGCGCAAATCATGCTTGTGCCCGTGCGTTTTCGGAGAACCCGCAAAGTGGTGGCGCTTGACCACGCCTGCAAATCCGCGCCCCTTGGATATTCCCGCGACCGTCACCTTTTCCCCGACCTCAAAACTTCCGAGGTCGTAGGACTGGCCCGGCGCTGCCCCGGATGCATCGCCGTCGGTGCGCGCTTCCCGCAGCACCGGGCGGCTCACGCGGCCTTTGACGTGCCCGGCAACGGATTTGCTCGTGTGTTTCGGACCGAGGTTAAAGCCAAGCTGAACCGCGGAATAGCCATCCCGTTTTTTATCCTTCACCTGTATCGCGACCGCTTCCGCCACCTGGATCCTGGTGATGGGGATGACGTTTCCGTTCTCGCCGAAAGTCTGGGTCATGTTAAGTTTTCTGCCGAGGAGAAGTTTCATACTCCATGAAAAAAGTCTGGGCACACAAGCCCAAACTCCTCTTAAGACAAAGGTGCGCTCACGAATCAGTGATGATCGTTTGCAAGAAGCGTGTGTTAAGAAAAGCTTGAACTCCTGCGCAGAGTGCGGTGCGCCAACTGTCATCCGCTTGAGGCGGAACATCATCGGCGGAAGCGCGCCCTCTACATCTTGATCTCAATGTCAACTCCTGACGGCAGATTCAGGTTCATCAGCGAGTCTACGGTTTTTGGTGTTGGGTCCAGTATGTCAAGCAAACGTTTGTGCACGCGCATCTCGTACTGGTCGCGCGCGTTTTTGTGCACGAACGTGGACGCGCCCACCGTGTACTTGGTTTTTTCGGTTGGCAGAGGAATGGGGCCCGAAATCACAGCACCGCTCCGCTCCGCGGTATCTATGATGGTGCGCGTGGATTGGTCAATGATCTTTGAGTCGTACGCCCGGATCTTGATGCGGATGCGGCTGTGCGCCGTATCGTTCGGGGATGCTTCGGTTTGTGCGCCCGTTGATGCTGCAGCCGGGCGTGCCTTCTTTTCTGCCATGGATTTTTAACCAATGCAGGAACGGCACTCGCGCCCGTTCCTGCATCATCAAAGTTTACTTGTTGATCTTTGTCACCACGCCGGCTCCCACGGTCTTGCCGCCCTCGCGGATGGCAAACCGCTGCTGCTCTTCCAAAGCAATCGGAGCGCCGAGCTTCACCTTGAGGCTGATAGTGTCGCCGGGCATGACCATCTCCGTGCCCTCGGGCAGCTCAATCTCTCCGGTCACGTCCGTGGTGCCGATGTAGAACTGCGGCTTGTACCCCTTGAAGAA
>CAYIMZ010000013.1:0-14593 GCA_964364695.1 uncultured Gammaproteobacteria bacterium
TGACGTTTTGGCTGGATTTCACGTCAAACCGCTCAAGCTCTTGCAGCTCTCCCTGCTTCAACGCAAACAAGTCAGCCGCATCTTTGATCAAGCCAACATCAAGCAACTGGTCAAGAATCTTTGGCCCAAGCCCGTCAATGTTAAACGCTTTTTTGGAAACGAAATGATACAGGCCCTCCCGGTGACGGGCTGGGCACTCACGGTTGGTGCACACGTGCGCTGCTTCGCCCTGTTTGCGCATGGCCTCGCCCCCGCACACCGGGCACTTTTTGGGCATGGAGAACGCTTTTTCTTTTCCGGTCCGCAAACGCTCCAAAACACGAACCACATCCGGAATAATGTCCCCGGCCTTTTGGATGATCACCGTGTCCCCTATCTTGATTCCCAGGCGCTCTATTTCGTCCTCATTGTGCAAGGTGGCCCGGCTGACTGTGGTGCCCGCGACGTGCACGGGTTCCAAGACCGCGACAGGCGTGAGCGCGCCGGTCCTGCCGACCTGGATGATGATGTCGCGGACCTTGGTGGTTGCCTGCTCTGCGCTGAATTTCCACGCGATAGCGCCGCGCGGGGCCTTGCCTACGACTCCAAGTTTTTTATAGGCCTTGATGTCGTTCAGCATGAGCACAATGCCGTCTATATTAAAATCCAGCGCATCCCGCTTTTTGTCAATACGCTGGTAGTACGCTTCCAGCGCTTTGATTGAATTGCAGTATTCGTTGGCGCGTGCAACCGGAAAACCGAGTGATTCGGCAATGGCGTGGGCTTCTGCGTGGGTTTCCTGGCCCACATCAGTTACCACGTCCCACGCGAGGAACGACAATCTGCGCGATGCCGCGATCTTTGGGTCAAGCTGGCGAATGGAGCCTGCGGCCACGTTGCGTGGATTCGCGTACAGTTTTCCCTCGCTCTTTTTTTGGCGCTTGTTCAGTGCGAGAAAATCTTTCTTTTTCATGTACACCTCACCGCGGATTTCTACGTGCCCTTTTTGCGCGCGTTTGACCGCGCCACTGGCGCGCGTAGGTGAGCCGCCGTCAAACGTTTTGACATCATGCTGCTCTAGTTTGAGCGGAATCGCGTCAATGGTTTTCAGGTTTTCTGTGACCTCTTCGCCCACAGTACCGTCTCCTCGCGTTGAGCCCCGCACAAACGCGCCGTCCTCGTACTCAAGGCTCACGGCCAAACCATCAGCTTTGACTTCAGCAAAAAACTCGCGCGCAACCGGACGCCCCATGTGGCGGTCCAGCCGGCCAACCCACTCCTCAATTTCATCAGATGCGAACGCGTCGTTCAACGAGAGCATGCGCGCCTCGTGCTGAACTTTTTTGAATTCAGGCAGCGGTTCGCCTCCCACGCGCTGGGTGGGAGAATCCTTGGTCACCAGATCCGGAAACTCGCGCTCCAGCTCATCCAACTCGTGCTTGAGCGAGTCATTCGCGCTATCCGAAATCTCGGAACGATCCTGGACATGATACAGATAGCGGTGATGATTGATTTCATCTCGCAGCTTCTTGATTCGTTCTTTGGCTTCTTGCTTGGTCATAATTTCGTCACTTTATCAAATCCTCTTCAGAAAACAATACATACCCGAACTGCCCTGAAAGCGGCGGCCTGTGCGGCATGCGGGCGCGCACCACCTGGTTTGCAAGCGAGTACTCGCCAGTTGCGTACATGGTGATGTACGCCGGAATATTGACTTGCAATCCGCCCAGGTTAAGGCCGCTGTAGGCGGTCACGGTCATGCTCGTGATGTTCGCGTACAGAGCCTTAATGCGCACACGGTAGAGCGCGGTTCCTGTATCCTGCAGATTCACGGTTGCGGGATTGGACGCGGCGCTGAACGTTTGCGTGCTCGGCGTGCCCAAGGTGCCTGTGGTGGTCCACGGAGTAATTTGAACCTCCACCCACTCGCTGCCTGTGCCGGTCCAGGCGAGCTTGAGGGATTTGACCGTGCTTGCGAGCGCAGAGAGCGAGGCATCCGGGCCAAACAAGCTGATCTCCCAGGTTTCATTCTCGTCCAAGGCTTGCGTAAGGCTCTGGATGGTGGTTGCAACGGTCCGGTCCCAGGTCGCGGCATTGGACAGGGCGCCGGACGCGTCCATGCTCGCGACCGCGGTCTCATTCTTGCGCAGCTCGTACAAGCCGTCCTCAATGCCACTCTCGGCCGCGTAGAACGCGCGTAGCCCGTTGTCCGTGAGCGCTGACTGACGCAAATTCTGAATGGTGACAATGCCGAAGCTTGAAGCCGCGGTGATGATGCCCGAAAGGATGAGGATGGACATGAGGAGCAGCGAGCCCCGCGAATCGCGCAATGCGTGTGTTGGGTTATCGCACATACTGGCGGGAGGTTATGGTTGTCTGGAGATAGGTCGGCAGCAGCGTTTCAACCCCGGTTGCCGTGCTGGACGTGACCATGACCACGGTCACGCGCGGCTGCTCATTGGCGGCGGGGCTTGCAGAAAACGGGTCAGTGGCGGGCGAAAGGTAGAACTTGAGCACGTCAACCGACACCGAGGGAGGGGTAAGCTCGGACCACGCCGCCCCGTTCTCGCTCATTTCAACCACTCCCCTTGTTTCGCTCACCGTGCGCCTGAACCATACCTGGTTAAGTGCGCTGTCGCGCAACACCAAAACATCCTGCGGATTGGACGCAATGGCGCCCCCGTACTGCGTTGACGCGTAGTCAATGGAGCCGCGCCTAATCTGCTGGGAGATGACCTCAAGCCCAAACCGCGCATCTGACTGCATATCCGTAACCGCTTTCGTGGCGCGCTGGGAGCGGTTCGCGTACGTGAAAATCGCGCTCGCCGCAGTGAGCGCGGTCACAAAAATGGCAATGGCGACCAAGAGTTCCACAAGGGTGAAGCCAAATTGATTGTGTGCATGACGTGCGTTCATACTACCGCCAATTAAATAACCGCTCCTCAACCGTGAGGCTGAAATCCCTGCCGCGCGAGGACCAGCTTACCGTTGACTGGACGCGCATGCCGATCTTGGGGTTGCCGCCGGAGCAGCTTGCGGCCACAGTCTTGTCCGCGCAGATGGATGAAATGTCAAGCAGCCTCGCGAACGGAGTGAGTGTTGCGTCTGCGGGAGTTGCTTCTGATGATTGGAACTGGGTGCCGATGTTGGCTGCGGTTCCGCTTGAGCGCCGCCACACGCGGGCGTAGTTGTGCGTAATGGCATCAGGCGTAAAATCAATGGACCAACTATTCGCCGCCACGTTGAACAAGGGTACGGCTGTGGTGTCGGTTCCGGACGAGAGCCCCTGGTCCCAGGCGTTGCACGAGAGCACGCTGGCAACGATTTCACACGAGAGCCAGTTCGTGTCCCGCACAGAGCGCACCACGTCTGCGCCCTCGCGCGCAAGGTTGGTGGCAGCCAGGCGCTCGCTCGCATCTTCGCTCGCTGACTGGTTGGAAATGGTGAGGCTCAAAGCGCCAACCAGGCCGCTCACGATGATGCCGAGCGCCACAACGGTCTCCAAAAGCCCTTGCCCTTGTTGATGCAACATACTACTGGACCCTTATTTGTCCTGAAAGACGATAGATAATGACTGCTTGGGTGACATCGGCTGACAGGGCGGAAAAGTTGACGGTCTTGGACGCTTCGGTCGCAACCCCGTTAAAGTACACGTCCGCGTCCGGCGCGCTGAACACGATGTTGAGGGTTCCGCCGTCAAACACCACGTCCCCGGGAAGCTCAACGGTTTCAAGGTTCTCGGATGAGCCCGTGTAGTTGAAATTCCCGTCTTTGTCCGCAAACAGCACAAGCGTGTCAGTGTCGCTCGCGTCCAACCGCACTCCGTACCCGCCCTTCGGAAATGTGTCGTCCGAGAGGAGCGCCCCCGTAAGTGTTGCGGTCTGGGCACGGCGCAAAAGGCCCGCGGCAATGGAAGCTCCCTGCCGGACCGAATCGTTGCGGCTGCCGGCGTGAAAGTTGACCACCGCAGCAAGGGTGACCAGGGTAAAAATGCCAATGGTCACAATCAAATCCACCAGCGTAAATGCGTTGTGGCTGGTTCGTGTCATAGTCCGACGAGCCGCGAATACCAGTCCCATGCGCCCTCTCCCCATACCCACGCCGCAAACGTTGCGGGCAGGAGCAGTGTGGCAAACGGCATCCTGCTCGAGAGCTTAAGGCGCGTGGCTGCAACCAGTGCCAGCGCCACGATTGAGCCGCCCACGTACGCAAACCCGAGCCCGAGCCACACCAAGGGGTACCCGAGGAGCACGCCCATGAGCACGCCCAAACGGATGTCTCCGCCGCCCACCCAGCGCCCGCGCGAAACCAAGAACTGGGCCAAGAACCATACGCCCCCGGACGCGGCGCCCAAAAGCAAGGACGCGCCATCCCCCGCCATGGTGGCATTCAGGCCGCCGATGACAACAATGGCCGGGATGGCGATGTTGTCCGGAACGATGTACGTACGCAGATCGTAGATGAAAAGCACCGTAAAAAAACCCACCACCGCGGCATAGACAAGGCCGTGGATGGGGCTCGTGACCACAAACGCGCCGAGTACGGCGAGCGCGCCCACAGCGAGTTCGCTCAAAAGATACTGGGCCGAAACATGCTTCTTGCAGTACCGGCACTTTCCAAAAAGCAGAAGCCAGCTTGCAACGGGGATGAGGTCGTGCCAGTGCAGTTGCGTGCCGCAGTGCACGCACACGCTCCTGCCCCGCAAAAATGACTGCCCCCTTTGCACGCGGCACGCCACCACGTTCAAAAAACTTCCCATTGCAGCGCCTAAGACGAACAAAAAAACATACAGCATATATGCTCACAGTATACCAAAAATGCGAGCCTCGCGCGAGGCTCGCATTTTTGCGTGGAAAGCCTACTCAATTCCGGATGGCGATGCGGTATGCGCTCCCTGCGCCAAGGCGCCGGTCTGGTTCTCTAGCGTGAATGTGACCGTGTAGGAAACGCCGCTCTGGGTCTGGGTGTACGCATAGTTAGTACCGCCCGGGGTCGGGTTGGAAGGCACCTGTCCCATGAACGTGGTTCCGGTAACTCCGCCTGATGCGGTGAATCCCGCATCCGAGAGGGCCTGCGCCGAAGCGCCGCCCAAGACCGCGCCCGTGCCCACGGGGTAGGCGTTATTATCCACAAAATAGAGTTCCAGCGCGGTCTGCACCTGCTTGATGTCCGAAACCCGCTTCGCGTCGCGCGATTTCTCACGGGCGTTGTTGAGAGAAACCACGGCGAGCGTGGAAAGCACGCCGATGATGGCAATCACCACCAGGAGCTCTATAAGCGTGAAACCCTGCCGCTTCGGCAGGCATGCTTTTGCGCGTGTGTATATATGCATACGGTACTACTAAATTAATTTATTACGCTTTAATCAATGCCAGCGGGGTGCGCGCTGTGCTGGCCCCCGGCAAGGCTGCCGGTGACGTCTTCAAGGCAGAAGACGATGTCATAGCTCTTGCACGGGCTCGCGACGCAGGCCGAGAAATCGTTTCCGGTTGAGCGGTACACGTAGTTGTCGCACGTGCCCGCGGGCGTTGGGTTGTCCGGCACGCTCCCCATGTACGTGGTGCCTGCCGCGGTGTCGGAAAATGCGTTGGTTCCCGAGAGCTTTTTGGCTCCGGTCTGCCCGAGCGCGGTTCCGGAGGTAACCACGGGGTAGGTATTCTTGTCCGCAAAGTAAAGCTCCAGGGCGGTCTGGATGGTCTTGATGTCGGCAACGCGCTTTGCGTCCCTCCCCTTTGCGCGGGCATTGTTGAGCGCAACCACGGCGAGCGTGGAGAGGAGCCCGATGATGGCGATCACCACCAAAAGCTCAATGAGGGTAAAACCCGACTGTTTTGATTGTTGGTACATATGCGGCGTTCTGGTTTTAGTTTTAATTAATGCCGTTCGGGTCAAGCGTGTGGTCCCCGGAAACAAGGTCGCCGGTTGACTCCTCCAGGGTGAACGTCATCCGGTACCACGGGCACGGCGCCGTGCTGCACGCGGTGGTTGCCGCGGAAGAAGTGTATGAGTTGTAGACATAGCTCGCTCCCCCGGGCTGCGCGTTTGCCGGAACCTTGCCCATGTACACGGTTCCCAAAACCGCGGCCGCAAATCCGCCGTCTTTGCTCAAGGACGAGCCAGCGCCTGCGCCAAGCGCCAAATCGCTCGCCGCAGGATACCCGTTCTTATCAGAGGCATAGAGCTCAAGCGCGGTCTGCACCTGCCGGATGTCCGAGACGCGCTTCGCGTCGCGCGCTTTGACGCGCGCATTATTGAGAGAAACGACTGCGAGTGTGGAAAGGATGCCGATAATGCTGATGACCACCAGAAGCTCAATCAAGGTAAAGCCAGCGTGATTTTTTTTGTATTTCATAACTTGCATAGATTATACCACATTTACACTACTTTGCCTAAACCCGTTATCCACATGCCTAGCCCGCTGCCAGGTTGTACATGGGCAAGAGGATTGCGGCAACCATAACGCCCACGCCAACGCCCATGAGCATGAGTACCAGGGGCTCAATGAGCGTCACCAGGTTCCCGACCGCATTATCAACTTCCCGCGCGTAAAAATCAGAAAGCTTGTTGAGCACCGTATCAAGGCGGCCGGTCTCTTCCCCCACGGAGAGCATCTGCGTCACCATGTTCGGAACCACCTTTGACTCCTTGAACACGGTTGCGATGGAGTTGCCGTCCTCAACCTCCTTGATGGTCTGCCTGATGACGTCGCGGTACACCTCGTTCCCCACGATGTCGCCCGTAATCTGGAGCGCCTCGGTGAGCGACACCCCGCCCGTGATGAGCGTTGCGAGCGACCGCGTGAAGCGCACTAAATACATCTTCTGGAAAATGAGAGGCCCGAAAATGGGAGTTTTTAAAATCATGAAATCCAGATGCTTTTTCCCGGCTTCTGTTTTGCGGTAGTAGCGGATTCCGGCAACAGCCCCGCCGAGAGCCGCGAGAAACACCCACCAGAACGACTGGAAAAAGGAGGACAGCCCAATGAGCATGCGCGTGGAGAGCGGGAGCGTTGCACCGGTTTCAGCGAGAATCTCCGTGAGCTTGGGCACCACGAATATCATCATCACAAACCCCACCACCACCAAGCCGAACATTATAAACGCCGGGTAAATCATGGCCCCGCGGGTCTTGCTCGCAAGATCATAATCTTTTTCCTGCTGGTCCGCGAGGTACCCCAAGACCTCATCCAGCTTGCCCGCGGTCTCGCCGGACCGGACCATGGACACGTAGAAGTTGGAAAACACTTTGGGGTGCTTGTTAAGCGCGTCAGAGAGCCGCGCTCCCCCGTCCACGGCGTCCGCAACGTCCGAGACCACAATCTTGAGAGGGACGCTCTCAATCTGGTTCACCAAGATGCGCAAAGCCTGCACCACGGGCAGAGTGGCGGACACCATCACCGCGAGCTGGCGCGAGAACACCACTAGATCCTTTACCTTGACGCGCGAAAAAAGCGTGATCTCGCGAGCAAATCCCTTTTTCTCGTCCCGGGTGCGCAAGGAGAGCACGAGCAAGCCTCCCTCCACGAGCGTTGAGAGCGCAACGTCATCGTTGGCCGCGTCAATCACGCCTGAAACTTCCTCACACTCCTCGTTCACCCCAAGATAGTCGTAGAACGGCATACCTAGTGGCTGGCGAGCGCGTTAAACTGGTTGACGTCAACGGCGTAGGCCTGTGCCTGAACGAGCGCGACCGTGCCCTGCTTGACTGCGGTTGCGAGCGCCTTGTCCAGGGTGACCATGCCCTCCGAGCCGCTGGTCTGCATGATGTTCGGTATCTGGGCGAACTTGTCTTCGCGCACCAGGGATTTTATGGGGTGAGTCGCGAGCATGGCGCTCGCGAGGAGCGCGCGGCCGCCGCCGACCTTGGGCACGAGGAGTTGTGTGGTGATGCCGATGAGCGCGTCCCCGAGCGCGTGCAGGACCCTGGCGCGGGACTCTACGGGCGCTAAATCACGCAGCCGCTCAAGCACCGCGACCACGTGGTTCCCCTCCATGATGGCAACCACGAGCCTGCCCGAGGTGGCAAGCTCAAGCGCGCCCTGGAGCACCTCGCCGTCCGGAATGTCCCCGAGCACCACCACGTCCACATCCTCCTCGGAGAGGGCGCGGACTCCTTCGGCGTAGCTCGCGACGTCCCGGCCAATCTCGCGCTGCACCACCAAGGCCTGGTTGCTCGGAAAAACGTACTCAATGGGATCCTCCAGCATCACAATGTATGCCGGCCGCGACTGGTTGCACTCCGCGATGAGGGAGCGCACCGTGGACGTCCTGCCCGAATCAAACGGCCCTGCCACAATGAAGAGCCCCTGCGTTGCGGCAAGGAGCGGCTCAAGCGCCCCCCGGTGCGGCAGCTCGGCGAGGAGGGGGACGGATCCGGGCACGTACCGCATGCTCACCCCCAAAAAACCCCGCGAGTAGAAAAAGTGTATCCGAAACCGCATGGATTTTTTGAGGGTCTTGCTCACCCTAAGCTGCTTGCGTTCGGAGAGGAGTGTAAGCTCGCGGGGCTCAAGCAGGTACTCGGCAATGCGCTCAATCTGCTCTGCGCTCGCGACCCCCTCTTCCATGAGCGGCTTGATGGCCCCATCCACCCGAAGCGCGGGAACCGTCCCTACTGCGAGGTGCAAGTCAGTGGCCTTGCGTTCGCCGAGCATACTCAACCATCTCTCAAAATGCAACACATCGGTCGCGGACGCAGGTGCGAGCGCGGGCTCTGTGTGGGTTTCGGCTGTCTTTGGTTGGGCTGGCTCTGGCATACGCGCGCGCCTTAGGCGCTCTTAAGGTACTTCTCGGCCACTGCAATGACTTCGGAGGGGAGAAAGTGGGACTTGATGAGGTACTCGGATGCGCCCAGCTTCTTGGCGCGGCTCACATCCTCCACCTCGCTTAGGTTGGTGAGGAGCACCACGGGAATATTTTTGAGCTCCGGGTCTTTCTTCATTTCGGCAAGCACCTCAAAACCGTCCACGCGGGGCATGAGGATATCCACGAGCGCGAGCTTGGGCTTATGTTTGCGCGCGAGCGCGAGCGCCTGCTTGCCGTCTTCCGCGAGCAGGACCGGAATGCCTGATTGCTCAAACTTGGTTGCGTACATGCGGCGCAGGAACGCATCGTCTTCCGCGAGCAGCACGGTTGGTTGGTTTGCCATATAGTTACTCCTTTGTTGCTACCACGACCTCGTCCGCGGTCGTGAGCCCGAGCAGGGCTTTCATGATGCCGTCCTGCACCATGGAAACGAAGCCCTGGCTGGCAAGCTCCTGTTCCACGAGCGAGCGCTCAAAGCCCTTGGTAATGATCCCTGACAAGGTCTTGGTGTTCTCAATCACCTCTGCTATGGAGAGCCTGCCCTGGTACCCCGTTTGTCCGCACTTGGCGCACCCCGCTCCCTTGTAGAACACGGGTTTTGCCAATGTCACGCCTTCGTAGGCCGCTCCCTCGGGGATGGATGAGAGAGCTGCCTGCACGCGCTTCGCAAGGTCGGGCGCAAGCTCGGTCGGCTCTTTGCAGTGCTCGCAGAGCTTGCGCACCAGGCGCTGCGCCTGCACGATGTTCAGGGTCGTGGCAAGCAGGAACTGCTCCACCTTCATGTCCAAAAGCCTCGGAATCGCTCCCACCGCGTCGTTCGTGTGCAAGGTGGAGAGCACGATGTGGCCCGTGAGCGCGGCCTGCACGGCAAGCGAGGCGGTCTCATTGTCCCGGATCTCGCCGACCATGATGATGTCCGGGTCCTGGCGCAGAATGGATCGCAAGCCGTTCGCGAACGTGTACCCAACCTCGGGCCGCACCTGGGACTGGTTCGCTCCCGGGAGGTAGTACTCAATGGGGTCTTCCAGAGTCACGATGTTCACCCGCTCCTCGTTGAGGAGGGAGAGCGCCGCGAACAGGGTGGTTGATTTTCCGCTGCCCGTAGGGCCGGTCACGAGGAAGAGCCCGTTGGGTTTGCCCACCTGCCGCTTCATCACCTCAAAGTTGCGGCCGATGAACCCGAGGGATTCAAGCGTGGGCGCCCCGCGCGTTACGTCCAGGATGCGCATCACCACCTTTTCGGCGCCGGCAAGCGGCAAGGTTGAGATGCGGATGTCAATCTGCTTGCCGTCAACCTCAAAATGGATGCGGCCGTCCTGGGGCTTGCGGGTCTCATCCAGCTTGAGGTTGGCGAGCACCTTGATGCGGGATACGATTGAGTTGTGGATGTACTTGGGCAACGAGAGCGTTGAGTGCAGCTCCCCGTCGATGCGGTAGCGCACCCGGGACTCGTCGTCCTGCGGCTCAATGTGGATGTCGCTCGCCTTGCCCTCAACCGCGTGGCGCAGTATCACGCTCACCATCTTGGAAACCGGCGCGCTCTTGACCACCTCTTCCAAATTCTCATCCTCCTCCTTGGCGTGCGTGCGCTCGGCGAGCGTCTTCCGGCTCTCGTGAGCAATCTCAAGCGCCTCCCCCACCTCGGAGGAAAGGCTCCCCGAGTACTGGTCCAGCGCATGCTTAAACCCTTTTTCCGTGGTCACGTAAAACTGCGTGTTCCAGCCTTTCTGGCGCGCCAGGAAATCAACGGCCTCGCGCGCTTTAAGGTTTTCGGGATCAACCATGGCAATGCGCACCACGTCTCCGGTAAGCTCAAACGGAATGATGCGGTAGTTGGTCACCACTTCCTTGGGGAATAGGCCCAAAGTGCCGCGGTCAATGGGTTTGCCCGAGAGTACCGCACTCGGCAGGTGGTAGAACTCCGCTTTGTGCGAAAGCAGCACCTCCTCATCCAGTTTTGAGGCAATGACCTCGTCCAAGGAGCCTGTGCCCCCCTCGTACTGCGCGGCAAGCTCCGCCACATCCTTTTCGGTGAGCGCTTGCTGGGCGAGGAGAAATTGTAGGAACGGCACACCCATATCATTACTCTTCGGCTTGTTTTAATTCCAAACTAAACGGCTCCCTGTTCCCCTTTGGATTGCTTGAGAGGGGCCACGCTCCAAACGAACGCAGCGACTGGAAAAAAGATGATCCGGAAAGCTCCTCTGCCGCTTCGTACCCGGTCTGGCTCGGGATGTGGAACTGCCGGGAAGATCTGTATGCCGGTTCGCCTGCGGGCGGCGCGTACGCTGTCGGCTTCTTGAGCAGCCCGTAGTAGGCAACCAGAGCCGTGACAGCAATAATCCCTGCCAAGGCTCCCGCGAGCCGGAACTGTTTCCCTTTTGAAATTTTTCTCTGTACCAAGGCCATGGTTCGGAAGGTTACTCGGGTAAGAGGTAGTACGCACGCAAGGTGATGGTGTAGCTCTTGCTCGAGGGCGAGTACACCACCGCAATCACGTCCATGAGGCGGATGTTCGCCTCAATGTTCGCAAGCAGCGTCTTGAGCGAATCGTACGAGCTTGCGGCAACGGCGAGGGTCACCTCAACAAAGGAAATGCCGGAGGGCAGACCGAGTTCGCCTGCGGCCTCGGCCGCCGCGTCATCCTCCGGAATGACCAGCTCAATGCCGTCAATGGCGACCCCGCTTGAGAGCGCAATCGCCTCAATGCTCGTGAGGATTTGGGGGGTCGCGGGCTCATCCGGCAAAAATGCCTCAATGTCGGCGAGCGTCCCGAGTACCGCTTGCGCAGAATCTCCGGAAAGCCGCTTGAGGTACGAAAGCTGCTCGGAAAGCTGCGAACGCGTTGCCGAGGCTTTCGCGAATTCCGCGCCCGCCACCAGCCGGCCGCGAGAAAACGCAGGCATGAGCAGAAAGGCATACCCTCCGAGAAAAATCAGCACGCACACAGCAGCAGTGGTGAACTTGTGGTACTGCCGGAACCACTGCGCCATGAAACTGGTGAGCTTGGGAGCGGGTGCGGGTGCGGGTTTTTGACGCTCCTTGGGGGCGCGCTCCCGAGCCTCTCCTCCAGCTCCGGGCTGTTCGCTGCCCGGAGCAATCGGTGTGGTGGACTCTCTTGGATTGTAATCAATGGGGTCGTTCATACGCCGTCCTCCTGGTACAGCACGCTGGTGTCCACCTCAAGAGACATGTCAAATGAAACGCCTGCCGGAGTGGTGGCAGACTCCTCCACGCGCGTGGCGGACGTGATGGTGATATCCCGTATCCACTCCGTCTCCTGGAACACCACAATCTGGCGCGCGAGCGAGGTGTAGCTGTCCGCAAACGCGGACACGAGCATGGTCCCCTCCGTGGAAGCAGTCAGGGTGAGGTACGTAATCTCCGGAATGGTAGCTGCTTCCAGCTCTCCCAAAAACGAATGCCACGAAACGTGGTTTCCGATGAGCTCGGCTGCGGCTTCGGCTTTCGTCCGCAGCACCACGTCCTCTCCCGAAATGTCCTCGTACGTGGCAATGGTGTCCCGCAGAGCGCTGATGACGCGCTCTTCGCTGGCAAGGGCTGCAGCCGCGCGCGACTCATAGAGGAACAGCACCCCATACGCGCTCGCCACGAGGAGCGCGGACAGCCCGACCCCCGCGCCCAAAAAAGCGAGCGGGTTGCTCTTCTTGAACGTTTCGGTGTACTCCGCGGACAGGAGGTTCACGTCAAAGCTTGAGAGCCGGTGCACCGGAGCTTCGGTTTCGCCCGCCGTACCGCGCTCTCGGGCCTTTGCCGCGGGTATTGCTGGCACAGCTGCTGCAGACAACACTGCCTTGGCCGCACGCGGCTCCGGAGGCAACGGCGCCCGGCGCAGGGGTACTGTGATGCTCTGCTCTGGGCGAAGGGCCTTTTCAGACACAAACGAAGGGGCGTCTTTGGTTGCGGGAAGCTCGCGGACCGCGGCTGCTGGCTCTTTTTTCCTCAAGAACCATCGCCGCAACCATGAAAGTTTTTGAGGCTCTTTTTGAGGCTCTTCTTTTTTGGGGACAACCGCTTTAGGCGCAGGCGCGACCTGGCCGATTAAAACGCTCGGCGAGTGCATAGCCATCACGTCTTGCGCCGCCAACCCCGGCTCAAACGGCTCATGTACCGGCTGGGCTGTTGGCTTTGGCGCTGGCGCAGACACTGGTGCGGGTGCGAGTGCGGGTCTTGGCAATACAGCCTTCGCAAACAAGGCAGAAGGCAAGGGCTTGCCTTGGGGCAAATCTCGCGCTGCCAGGGCCGGAACAGGGTAGTTGGCCTGCTCTTTTTTCGGCGGAGCCGCTTGCGTTGACTTAAAAGCGAGCTTTTGCTCGGGCTTCGCTTTCGTGCGCCTGAATACGCCGAACAAACGCAACAGCAGGGATGGTTTCTTGGGCGCGGGGGCATCTGCTTTCTTGCCGGAAGAAGCATCAGTGTACTCAACGAGCGGCCCGCGCGCGACGCGCGCTTCCGGCTCAAAGCGCCTTTTTACGGCAAGATCCTTGGGAAGCAAGTCAATGTCAGTTGATTTCGCCGGCATAACCCTACTCTATCTCCCTCATGGCAAGCCCGATGGCCACGCCCATCCTCGGCGCAATTTGCTCAAGCACTGCGCCGAGGTCTTTGGGATAGGACACCCGGGCCCAGGGATTTCCAATGAACACTTTTACATTAAGCGATGTCGCAACATAGCTGGGGAGAGACGAGAGGAACGCGGAGCCGCCGGTTAAGAGAATTTTTTCAACGGATGAGCCTGCGCGCTGCTGGAGGTCCAGCGTGTACTTCATCTCCGATATCACCGGAGCAAAGCTCGTCTGTATGACTGAAGTCACCCCGCCGCCCGAGGCCGCGCCCGCGGATGAGGCAACCCCGGTGTCGCGCTTGAACTGCTCGGCGCGGTCCGTTGAAACGCCTAAGCTGTCCGCAATGGCGCGCGTGACCGTGCTCCCGCCCACGTTGATGGAGCGCGAAAACACGGGAACGCCTCTTTTGACCACGGTCACGTCCGTGGTGAGCGCGCCCACGTCCGCGATGAGGATGGCGCCCTCTTCGTTGCCCACCAGGCTCCGCGCGAGCGCGAACGACTCGGTTTCAAGGGACAAGAGCGAAATTCCCGCAAGCTTGAATATCGCAACATAGCGCTCCACCAGGCGCCTCGGGGCCGCGGTAAGCAAAATCTGCGCAACGGTCTTGCATTTTGCCAAATTTGAATTCTGGTCAGCTTGCGCGATTTTTTGTTTCTGTAGCTCGCGTTCCGCACGCTCCGCATCGGTGAGCTCCTTTTGCTCCTCGTCCAGCGCCACCTCGTTCAAGATTTTCCAATCAAGCACCACGTTCTCTATGGGCATGGGAACGAACTTTTTGGCCTCCCACTGCACGGCCTCGGCGATCTGTTTGTCGCCAAGCTTGGGCAGGCTGATGACGCTTGAGAACACGGAAAAGTTCGGCAGCGCCGCAACGGCGGAGCGGGAGCGGGCGCTGGTTTTTTTGAGCAGCGCCGCGAGCGCTCCCGCGATGTTCTGATTGTCGGACGCGTTGTCGGCGCTCTCGCTGTTCCTCGCAATGGACGACTCAATCTCAACCATGCCGTAGGTGACGAGCCGGGGACGGCCCCCGACGCTCTCAAGCTCAACGAGCTTGATGGAGTTGGTGCCGATGTCAATGCCGAGAAAAGACGTTGTTTTGCTTTTAAAAAAGTTCAGCATGGAGTTTTATTTTTACTTATTCACACTGACTGATGGGTATGATGTTGATTATACAATAAAAAACAAAAAAACACCAAAGATTTTTTCCGCCATAAAGATAAT
>CAYIMZ010000014.1:0-12925 GCA_964364695.1 uncultured Gammaproteobacteria bacterium
GTTCAGGCAGCGCAGGCAGATTTCGTCAGACAGTGCTGCGCCTGTTGCTTGCTTGTGACCGGCGCATACCCATGCCATTCGGCACGAGCCTCATTGGCGTGTTCCGAAAGCCTTGACGAAATTCATTTTTTAGAGTATTTTTTGTACATGATTTCAATCATTTTTCCCGCATACAACGAGGAAAAAACAGTCAGCAAGCTGCACCAAAAGATTATTGAAGCCATGCGCCCGACCGGCGAGCAGTTTGAAGTTATCGCGGTTGACAACGCGTCAACTGACAACACTTTCAATGAGCTCGCGAAGCTCTCGCCCGTAAAGATTATCCGCATTGCGCACAACATCGGCCAGACCGCTGCCTTGGACGCGGGCATCCATGCGGCGCGCGGGGACGTTGTGGTGACCATGGACGCGGATTTACAGAACGATCCCGCTGACATTCCGCGCATGCTTGCAAAGCTCAATGAGGGGTACGATGCGGTCGTCGGATGGAGGACTGGCCGCGCTGACCCGTTCGGCAGGAGGGTGTTCTCAAGAACCGCAAATTGGATAACGCGGAAAGTGCTTGGGCTCGCGCTGCACGACTATGCGTGCGCACTCAAGCTGTTCAAGCGCGAGCTCGTGGCTGATGTGCGCCTATACGGCGAGATGCACGTTTTTTTGGCGGCCATTCTGCACTACCGCGGGGGCCGCGTCACCGAGCTTCCAGTGGCGCACCACGAGCGCACACAAGGACTCTCCAAGCATACGTTTGTAAAAGGCATCAAAGATCTCGCTGATCTGTTTACGGTAAAGTTTTTATTCAGCACCTCCCGGCCGCTCTTGCTCTTCGGCTCGTTCGCCGCTCTGAGCTGGTTCGTGGCGTTTGCGGCAGTGGCGCTCGCGATTGCCTTGAAAGTTATGGAGCTCAGGAACTTCGCGCAGACTCCGCTGCCCGTGATTGCGTCACTCTTTATCATCCTTGGTTTTCTTCTGGTGATGGGTGGGTTTTTGGCGGAGCTCATCCTGCGGGCGTACTACGAGAGCAAGGGGCACCGCCCGTACCGCATAAAAGACGTCATTGAACGATAGTATGCAAGCAGTCATTCTCGCGGCAGGCGAGGGGGTGCGCATGCGCCCGCTCACTGAAACGGTTCCCAAACCCCTGATTCCGATTGCCGGCAAACCCATCTTGAACCACATCTTTGAGGCGCTCCCGGAGCAGGTGGATGAGGTGGTACTCGTGGTGCGCTACCTCGGAGAGCAGATTCGCGCGCACTGCAGCGAGGAGTTCTTCGGAAGGCGGATTGTGTACGCCCAAGGGTCGCTGAGGGGCACAGCGTACAGTTTTCTTGCCGCTAAGGCGCACCTAAAGGAGGGACGGTTTTTGTTTCTATACGGCGATGAGCTGCCCACGAGCCGCGATGTTGCCGCGTGCTTGGCGCACCCTGCGAGCATTCTGTGTTGGGAGGCTCCTGATCCCTGGAACCATGGTGTTGCCGTGCTGAACCAGGACGGTACCATTAGGGAGATGGTTGAAAAGCCGGAACAGCCACCCTCAAACCTAATTACCGGTGGCGTCATGGTACTCGACTATTCCATATTTGATTCTGTTTTGGAGGCTCAAGCCGAAGCGTCGGAGATTTACTTTACGGACATGGTTAACCAGTTTGCGCACCGAAAGCCGCTCTATGCCGTAACTTCAGAGCGCAAAATCGGAGGCATTTCCACTCCCAAGGATATTGAGCGGGTTGGGCGGCTGCTAGCATGATTACCACACGAACTCCATTTCGAATATCGCTCGGTGGCGGGTCCACGGATTTACCTGCGTACTACAGCGAGCACGGGGGATTTATTTTTTCGGTAACCATAGACCTCTACATGTATATTGGTATTCTGCGGCCGCCGATTGATGATTTGATCCGCATAAAATACCGCGAGTCTGAAGAGGTTGCGCGCCTTGCTGATTTGAACCACAACCTCGCGCGGGCGGCGCTCTCGCGGACCGGCATCGGCAAGATGATTGAGATATCGTCTCTCGCGGACGTTCCGGATGGCACTGGCTTGGGCTCATCCGGCGCGTATCTGGTGGGGCTTCTGAACGCGCTGCATACGCTCAAAGGAGAGAACGTTTCCCGCCGCCAGCTTGCCGAGGAAGCGTTTGAGATTGCGACCGAGGATCTCGGGCTGCCGGACGGCAAGCAGGATTTTTACACAGCCGCATTCGGCAACTTCGTGGTTATGGACATTGGGAAAGACGGCTCGGTTGACGTTGACAGCGCCGATATTTCTCGCGCCATACAGCGAGAGTTTGAAGATCGTACCTTGCTGTTTTACACGGGCGTGCGCCGTTCAAGTTCTGACGTGCTCGCCGAACAGCAGCAGAAGGTATCGCAGAACCAGGGCCGCGCAGTTGAGCTCAAGCACGCAACCAAGGAAATAGGAAAAAAAGTTTTGCAAGCGTTCGAACATGGAAACTTGGACGAATTTGGCCGACTGATGGACGAACACTGGCGCCTGAAGCGCGAGATGTCGGACAAGATGAGCAGTCCGGAGTTTGATGCGTTGTATGGCCAGGCAAAAAACCTCGGAGCGCTCGGTGGCAAGCTCATTGGCGCGGGCGGCGGAGGATTCTTTCTCGTCTACTGCCGCGAGGGCGCAGAGAGCGCGGTGCGCAGGCTGTTTGGCGAAGCAGGCATGCGAGAGATTAATTTTAAGGTGGACGCGGCCGGCACCCAGGTGCTCGTCAACCGCATGCAGGGGTAAATTATTATGCCTTCATCACTCAAGGGGAAAACAGCACTCATTACCGGGGCGACCGGAGCTATCGGCAGCGCGATTGCGTATTCTTTTGCGCGGGAGGGGTGCACCTTAATTCTGAGCGGACGCTCGAAAGAAAAGCTCGATGCGCTCACAAAGGAGATTCCTGGCACAGCTGCTGTTGCAGCTGACGTTTCTTTCGAGTCCGATGTTGATGCGCTGTTTCGCGATGTTAGTGCGCTGGACGTGCTTGTGTGTGCTGCAGGTACGTACGGGGAGATCGGTCCGCTTTCCGAGAGCAAAGGAGCGGATTGGATGCGTGCAGTGAGCACCAACTTATTTGGAACGGTCCTGTGCATCCAGCGCGCACTGCCGCTACTTCGGAAGGCAGCACACGGAAAAATCATTACGTTCGCTGGGGGCGGTGAGGGCGCACTGCCGAATTTTTCATCGTACGCTGCTTCCAAGGCAGGCGTGCTCAGGCTTACGGAAACGCTCGCCAAAGAAGAAGCATTTAAAAACATTGATATTAATGCCATTTCACCTGGAGCCGTCAAATCCGGTTTGACCCAGGCACTCATTGCCGCAGGTGAGGAAAAAGCAGGGACAGAGATATACCAAAAGAATGTTCAGCAAATGGAAGAAGGCGGAGAATCCCCGGAAAAAGCTGCGGCCCTTGCCGTATTCCTGGCGTCAGAAGCGTCAAACGGCCTCAGTGGGAAAAATATCAGCGCTGTCTGGGACAGCTGGCGTGATATTCCGAAGCACCTAAAAGAAATTATGGAATCAGATGTGTACGCAAGCAGGCGTATCAAGCCAAAGGATAGGGGGTATGAGTGGTAAGAGGCTTTCAATCTGCTTGGTAGGCGCAGGCAGGATGGGCGCGCGCTGGGCAAAAATTTTCAGCGCCAGCCGCGCTGTCCGCCTTTTGCTTGTCGTTGACCCTGATCCGAAGGCGGGAAAAAGGATCGCTCGGCTGCACCGAGCGGGCTATGCCGCGTCCCTTACTAGGCGCGAACTTGATGCGCACGAGATTGATGCGGTGTTCGTGGTGACGCCGCACTTGTACCTATATCCGAATGCAGAGCGAGCGCTCGCGAGCGGTCGCCACGTGTTCTGCGAAAAGCCAGGCAGTACAACCTCACACGAGCTACAATCACTGTTTCGTCTCGCGAAGAAAAAAAAGCGTAGGCTCATGGTAGGCTTCAACTACCGGTACTTTAGTGCCATCGGCCGCGCAAAAAAGCTCGTGGACAGTGGAAAGATTGGAAAGCTACTCTCAATCAGCATCAGGCATGGGCATACAGGAAGGAGAGGATACGGCAAGGAGTGGCGCATGGACAAGCGAGTTGCCGGCGGAGGCGTGCTCATGGACCAGGGCGTGCATGTGCTGGATTTGGTGCAGTGGTTTTTAGGGTCCCCCATTAAGCGCGTTTCTGCTGTTTTGTCTGATTTGTACTGGAAAGCAGGAGTTGAAGACAGCGCGTTTGTGGTGCTTAAGGACGCAAAGAATCGTATTGCATCCGTTTGGGTGAGCATTTGCATGTGGAAGCCGACTTTTGTGATGGAAGTGGTGGGTACCAAAGGGTACTGCGTCGTGAATGGTGTGGGCCGCAAGTACGGGGGCGGAGAGAAGCTGACCATTGGCACAGTTAATAAGAAGAATCAGACCATCACAGAGCGCACAGTCGTATGTGATTCAGACCCGGACAAATGCTTGCGAGAAGAGCTCTCAAAGTTTGTCAAACTAACACGTAGCAGCAGGGGTAATATAGATGATCCAGTATCAGTGCTTAAGATAGTGGAAAAATCGTATGGCAGGTAGCATTAAAAACATTTTAATCACCGGCGGAGCAGGATTCATTGGTTCGCATGTGGCTCACGAGCTTATCAACGCTGGTTATGGCGTGCGCATTATGGACACACTTGAACCTCCAACGCATGATGGCGCGCTTCCTGCTTGGATTGACCCGCAAGCAGAGTTCATCAAAGGTGATGTGTGCAAAAAAGAAGATTGGGTTACTGCGCTCCAAGGAGTGGACGCGGTTATTCACTTGGCTGCGTACGCAGATTATCACCTGGATTTCAGCAAGCACATTCGCACCAATGTTGAGAGCGTTGCTTTGTTGTTTGAGGTAATCGTGGAAAAAGAGTTGCTCATCAAAAAAGTCGTAGCAGCCTCATCACAGGCAGTGTACGGAGAAGGGAAGTACTCCTGTACAGAGCACGGGGAGTGTTATCCTGCTCCGCGGCCAGAGGCACAGTTGCAGGAGCATACATGGGAAGTCAGATGTCCCGCGTGCCATACGGCCATGGAGCCTGTTGCGGAAAAAGAAGGCGACAAGCTTGATCCGCAGATTCCGTACGGCATATCAAAAGTCGCAAGCGAACAGTTGCTTTTGAATCTCGGGAAACGGTACAGCATTCCGGTCGCTATCACGCGCGTTTCAATCGCAATTGGCCCGCACCAGTCACTCAAGCATTTTTACTCCGGGGCCTTGCGTGCGTTCGCTGTATACGCGTTCAATAACGAGCCGTTCCAGATGAATGAGGACGCGGGCCAGATTCGGGACTTTATTGACGTGCGGGACGTGGCGACCGCCTATCGTGTCATTTTAGAAAATCCAAAAACTGATTTTGAAGTTTTCAACGTCGGAAGCGGCAGGCAGACCCACGTCATTGACCTTGCGAAGCTTGTTGCAGAAGAAGCGGGCGTCCCATTCCAGCCCTCGCTTGCCGGGCGCTTCCGCGTTGGTGATGCGCGCAACCAACCCATGGATGTTTCAAAACTTAGAGAGCTTGGCTGGGAGCCGAAGTACTCATTGCAGGATTCTGTGCGCGACTACCTTACGTGGGTGCGCGAGCAAGGCAATGCCAAACAGGCCTTAGACGCGTCATACGCTGCCATGCGCAAGCACGGAGTTTTGAAGGGTACTTAACGCGATTTGACATTTTGTTTGGTTCGTGTTATTATTACCAGTTACCAAACTGGTAATTTTGATTTTAAACGTCCTTTGATAAGGGAGACCTGCCATGCTCATGGCGATTTTGGGCCGTGGCATCCAGCGCGTAAACGGATACTGGGAGATGACCGAAGACTTGGAGGTATGCGCTCCGGACAAGAGCCATCTTCCGGACCGCGTTCCCCTAGATGATGCGAATCCAGACTGCCTGGTAGGCGGAGGAGAACTAAATCTTCTGGCAGGCGTGGAGGTGCATCGGAGAACGCCGGCAACAGTCGCGGTGTGCGCCTATGCTCATCGTGCGCCTTATCTGGCCAAGGTAGGTGGCCCAAGTGAGTCCGAGGTCATGTCGGAGAAGCTCTCGGGGCTCATGAATGACCGCAGGCTGCGCCTTCCCGAAGTGTGCGTGTGGGACCGAGATCGTCTCGGGGAAGACCCGAGCAACACGCACCGCGAGCTCGCGAATGTGTTCGCGCTCGCGTGCGAACGTACTATCGCCGACGTGCATGTGGTCACGGTGAGTGTACACCTGCCGCGCATCGCGGTATTCGCGAGGAGCTTGACCGAGAGAGATATGCGGTTCAGGCACCTCGCCGTGAGCCTGTTCGCAAGCGAGCAGGTTCTCGTGGAGGCGTGCCCGGCCAAGTACGCTCCGCGCGTGCTCGGGCTGTGGGGGTCGCAGGCGTATACCCGCACCGCGTTCTACGAGCGCAGGGGCACTGTGGCGTTCCTGCAGGGTCGGTACTGACAAGAGGTGGGGTAAGTGAGTATCCACCCCTTTGTTCGTCGGCCGCTGTTCCTTCGGGGACGGCGGCCCTTTTTTTGTTGATTTTTTGGCGAAAAGTGGTAAGGTATATTTGGTATGAAAATAGGGGTAATCGGCTTATGGCATTTAGGAGGGGTGGTCAGCGCGGGCCTTTGTGAGCTCGGGCACACGGTTTTCGGCGTTGACGAAGATGAACGCGCCGTGGCGAGTTTCCAAAATGGAACGCCGTTGGTTTCCGAGCCCGGGCTTTCGGAGCTGATCACAAAGCGCCTTTCCGGTGGGCAGCTGTTTTTCAGTACAAATTTTTCCGCGATTAGAGATTGTGACGCAGTTTTTTTGACGTACGATACTCCAGTCACGGACCAGGATGAGCCGGATACAGGAGTGTTATTTGACGCCGTCAAGAACATAGCGCCCCGAATCAAAGAAGATGCACTGCTTGTGGTGATGAGCCAGGTGAGCGTGGGAGTTACTCGTGAGCTTGCGGAAACAATCAGAGACGCAAACCAGTCATGGGAGGGCGAGGCAGTGTACTTTCCGGAGAATCTCCAACTCGGAAAAGCGGTTGAACGGTTTCTTTCGCCGGACCGGCTGGTTGTTGGCGCGGATACCGAGTCAGCGAGCGCGGCCATGGAGTCAATCATTACAGCCATCGCCTGTCCGCGCCTGGTCATGAGCGTTGCTTCCGCGGAAATGAGCAAGCACGCGCTTAACGCGTTTCTTTCCACATCGCTTTCGTTTACGTATGTCATTTCTGATTTATGCGAAGCAGTAGGCGCGGACGTGCATGAGGTGATGGCAGCGCTCAAGGCTGACAGCCGCATTGGCCAACAAGCGTACCTGGATACGGGCATCGGGTTTTCCGGGGGAACCTTGATGCGGGATTTGCGTTCACTCTCGCAGTTGGGGCAAATGGCCGGTCAAAAAATGGCAATCATTGACGCGGTTATTCAAACCAATCTTAATCGCCGCGACCGCATTATAGAGCGCGTAGAAGAGATGCTTGGTCTGCCGCTTGCGGAATCGCGCGTGGGCGTCCTCGGAGTCACGTACAAGCCTGGAACCCCGACCGTGCGCCGGTCATTGAGCCTTGAGCTCATCGCAAAGCTCAAAGCGCAGGGGAGCGAAGTCGTTGCCCATGATCCGGGCGCTGACCGGTCTGCCTACGAGGAGGCGGTCGGCGAGAAGTTGTATGATGATTTGTATGCCATGGCAACCGGATGCCATGGCATCATACTGGTAACCGCGTTGCCGGAATTTGAAGCAATTGATTTCAGCGGCTTGAAATCCCGCATGCACCCGCCGTACCTCTTTTTGGACAGCCGGAACGTTTTTAGAAACAAGGAAGCGGTTATCAGGAACATGGGCATCAAGTACCAGGGTTTAGGGCGATAATTGTCTTTTTTAGACAAAACTGGTATGGTAAAGCGTATCATGCTCTCTGATTTAGCTTTGAAAATCAAGCACGTTCCGGATTGGCCAACCAAAGGCGTAAGCTACACGGACACGTCAAGAGTATTCTCTGACGCTGTGCTGTTTCAAAATGTCATACGTGCGCTTGCGGAACCATACCAAAAAAACAAGCCAGACGTGATTGCCGGCATTGAGGCGCGCGGCTTTATTTTAGCGGGAGCAATGGCTTACGCGCTTGGGTGTGGTGTGGTCATGGTGCGCAGGCGCGGGAAGACTCCCGGCAACGTGGTTAATCAAGAGTACAGTTACGAGTATTCATCAAACGTGATTGAAATGAGCGAAGGCTCGGTCGAGCCAGGCAAAAAAGTCGTTCTAGTGGACGACGTGCTCGCAACCGGGGCAACGGCTGCCGCCGCGGCCAAGCTCATCAAAAAACTTGGCGCTGACATTTTCGGGATTTCATTCGTCGTGGAAAAAGAGTATCTGTCACCGCGCCAAAGGCTCGGAGTACATCCCATTTACAGCCTTTTAAAGATTTAGTATGAGAGAATTCAATATACAATCTTCGTTCGCATCTCCCTTTTTGTCGCAAATTGAAGCAGCAGCGAGTCGCGTTAAAGCGGAATACGCGCACGAGCTTGATGAAGCGATTGATGTTCTGTTTCGGGCGTGGCGGGAAAATCGCTGGGTGTATATCATGGGGAATGGGGGTTCTGCCTCAACCGCCACGCACCTTGCGTCGGATTTGGCAAAAACCATCTGTGAAACTCCGCAGGATAGGGGTATCCGCGCCTTGGCGCTTGTGGACAATATCCCGTTGGTCAGCGCTATGACCAATGACTGGGGTTGGGAGAACCTTTACGAGAACCAACTCAAGACGTACTACGAGCACGGCGGCGTGGGCATCGGCATCAGCGTGCACGGGGGGAGCGGCTCGGACGTGGCTGGCAAGTGGTCACAGAATCTAATGAAGGGTTTGCAGTACATCAAGGACCGCGGGGGTCCGACCATCGGGCTTTCGGGTTTTGATGGGGGGCCTATGAAAAACTTGGTTGATGTGGGAATCGTGGTTCCGATTGATTCAACCCCAATCGTTGAAGGAATGCACGTGGTACTGCACCACCTGATCGTGTTTGGATTAAAGCAAAAGATCAATGCGGAAAAAGGCAAAAGCAGTTTTTCTTGATCGAGACGGCGTCATTAACGATGTTGTTGATCGCGGTGACAACTGCGTTGTTGGCGGCAAAAAAGTTCGTTTTACCGCTCCGTGGACCTACGACGAGTTTCGTCTGAAGGAGGGTGTGCCCGAGGCACTGGAAGAAATTTGCCGATGCGGGTACCTCCGCATTCTCGTTACGAACCAGCCGGATATGGCCTACGGCACCATGACGCGCGATGCCTACGATCGCATCATGGCGGACATCAAGAAGCTACCGCTTGACGACAGTATGGTATGTTTGCATACGCGGTATGATGGCTGTTCCTGTAAAAAACCCAAACCCGGCATGCTCATTACCGCAGCCGAAAAGTGGAATATTGATTTGGTCTCATCCTACATTATCGGCGACACGGATGAGGATATCGGCGCCGGTACGCACGCGGGATGCAGAACCATACTCATTGCTGGCAGGCAGAACGAAGGCATAGAGGCAGATTACCGCGCCACGAACTTGCGGGAAGCCGTAACAATCATTAAGCAACAGGTATGAAGATATTCATAGACAGCGCAAATCTCTCGGAGATAGAGGAGGGGCTGAAGCGGGGTTTTGCTTCGGGCATTACCACCAACCCATCGCTTCTGGCAAAAGAGCCCAAGGGTTCGTTTGAGTCGCACGTGGGGAAAATCATCGATTTGATTCGGGCGCACCAACCCGGGATTCACTTGAGCGTTGAGGTTTTTTCTTCCGACAAGGAAGAGATTCTGCGGCAGGCCCTCCGGTTTGTTCAGCAATTCAACTATCCCCAGCTTTCGGTTAAGGTTCAGGTCGGGTGGAACGAATTGGAGGTTATTAAAAAACTTGCTGATGCGGGTATCAGCGTCAATTGCACGGCGTGCATGACCGTAAACCAAGCGATTATGGCCGCGCGGGCCGGGGCCAAGTACGTCAGCCTGTTTTGGGGGCGCATCAAGGATGGGGGAGCGCAGGAAGAGTTCAGAACCGAGCGGGAGTACCTCAAGGCAAAAAACGTGCTCAATGACGATGATTTTGACCCTTTTACTGTTGTAAAATCAACCCGGCAGATTTTGGACCAGGATCGCATACCATCCGAAATCATCGTCGGCTCCATCCGGAATACTTATGATATCCGCGATGCGGGGCTTGCCGGCGCGCACATCGCAACGGTTCCGCCCAAGTTTTTCAAAGGCATGATGAGCCACTACAAAACAGACGAGGTGGTGAATCAGTTTCTTACGGATTTCAAAGCGTGGATGTCGTAGTATGCAAAACTACCTTGAGGTTCAGTACAGCGAAGCCGCCAAACCGTACACCGCGTACCCGGCCGCGCTCTGCCGGTACCTAGCCAAACGGTTTTCCGTTCCGGAGAAAAGCGCGGTACTGGATGTCGGGTGTGGCCGCGGGGAGTTTTTGCAAGGGTTCAAGCAGTTGGGTTTGGCGGCGTACGGTTTGGACATGCACCGGTTTGGGGGACCACTCCTTGACCAATTTGAGATTCGAACAGCCAACGTGGAGCACGAACGATTCCCCTACGACGACGAGACGTTTGACTTCGTTTTTTCTAAATCAGTCATTGAGCACCTCCATAATCCAGAAAATTTTTTTAAAGAGTGCCGGCGCATCCTCAGGCCGGGCGGAAGAATCATTGTCATGACGCCGGATTGGCAGAGCCATCGGTACGTTTTTTATAATGACCATACGCATGTGCAGCCCTATACCGTGACCGGACTTGGGAATGCACTCAAACTGTACGGATTTGGCGACATCCATACCGAGTTTTTCTACCAATTGCCGGTGGTGTGGAGATTCCCGTTTCTCAAGGTTCTATTAAAACCACTGCGCGTTGCCTTACCGATCAAAAAGAGCGGCGGAAACAGTTTTTGGCGCTGGTCACGCGAGCTTATGATTTTGGGCACCGGAGTGAAACAGGCATGAACCTTGTGTACGTCACCAACTCACGAATCCCCACGGAAAAGGCCTACGGCCTGCAGACCGCGAGCATGTGCGCCGCATTTGCATCCGCCGGAGCTCGTGTTACGTTGGTTATCCCCGAACGTAAGCACAATCCCATTAGCGCGGATCTTTTTGATTATTACGGCATTGAGAGGAGTTTTGAGGCGCGTTACATTCCCACCGTTGATGCCATTGGTATTGGCAGGCGTTTTGGATTTTGGGTAACGCGGCTTTCGTATGCCTTTTCACTGCTGTTCTCTCCTGTTCTGAAAAAGGAGCCACACACGGCTATCTTTACCCGTGATTTGATTGCTGCTGTTTTGCTCAAGCTGCGTGGCCATCGTGTTTTTTACGATATGCACGGATTTCCATATAAATTTTTGTGGTTCTGGAAAAGTGCGTGCAGGATGATGGACGGCATCGTCTGCACCAATCAGTGGAAGATCGAGCAGTGCAAAACAGTATTCAACATACCTGCATCAAAACTTTTGATGTCTAGAAACTGTTTTGACGCAAGCTTATTCCAACACGTACTCGATCAAAGTAGTGCCCGCAGCCAACTTTTACTGCCTCGAGATAAAAAGATAGTGGTGTACGCCGGCCACCTGCTTGACTGGAAAGGGGTTGACGTTTTGGCGCAGGCGGCAGAACAGCTGCCGGACGTGCTGTTTGTATTCATCGGAGGCACACCTCGCGAAGTCGAGGAATTCAAGAGTCGTCATCACGGCTGCAATATGTTCATGGTCGGGCAAGAGTCGCACAACAAAATTCCGTCGTACCTGGCCGCGGCGGACGTGCTCGCGCTTCCCAATTCCACAAAGGTCGCTCAGCACCGGTTTGCAGTGTACTCCACGCACGATACCTCGCCACTAAAATTGTTCGAGTACATGACGAGCAAGCGACCCATTGTTGCTTCGGGCCTTCCGTCAGTTAAGGAAATTTTGAACGAATCCAATGCGGTGCTTGTTGTGCCGGATAGTGCCGATGCACTGGCGGCGGGAATCAGAAAGGCATTTGGGGATTCAGGAGGAGCATCTCAGAAAGCCGAGCAGGCATACCGAGATGTGCAACAGTACACGTGGGATAACCGAGCCCACCTCATTCTGAATTTTATTGCCGCCGTGAGAACATGAACATCGGATTCGTAACAACCTATTCGGCACAGCACCCCGCGGGTTTGGAGCGGTGTACGCTGGATCTACTGCGGGCCGTTCTTTCCAGTGACCGCGGTAACCGGTATTCCGTCTATACTAAAAAGGGAAGCGGACTCGGCGAGATGCTCTCGGAGTATCGGAATGTTCGCGTTGTGGAAATCGGGTTTGGTAAATTCTGGAAAGATATTGGTTTATTTTTCGCGCCGCGCGCCGATGTGTACGTTTTCAACGGACCCCAGGTGCCGCTCTTTTTTGCCCCTCGGCGTTACGCCGTTGTTGCGTACGATTTTGGGTATCACGCATTTTTCGCCCCTGGCGTACGCTCATATCTCAAGAGAAAGTTTTTAGATGCTCTGGCTCGCTTGGCGTTTCGCCGCAGCCAGCATATACTTGCGATTTCCCAGCACACCAAGGATGAGATTGTTCGGTTATTTTCTACAGATGAGAGCAAAATCCACGTCATGCACCTGGGGTTTGCCGATATTGCTACTCTGCCGCGGGAACCCGTCGCCGGCATTGCTGAAAAATTTTTTCTGTTTGTCGGGACGCTCAAGGAGCGAAAAAATCCATTGAACATTATTCGGGCTTTTGCCGCATTTCATAAAACCCATCCTGACTACCATTTAGTTCTGGCAGGGAAGCCAAGTTCAGAAACCGCATACCGCGAGGCCATGGCGTCCGTCATAGAGCAAGAGCGTCTGGAAGCACAGGTGAAGTTTTTGGGGCGCGTGAGCGACCGAGAGCTGGCATGGCTCTACGGCA
>CAYIMZ010000015.1:0-12787 GCA_964364695.1 uncultured Gammaproteobacteria bacterium
AGATTAGGGACCGAGCGGACCCAGAACGGCCAGAACTCAATCTGCACGTCGCGGATGCCCGTGATCTTGGTGAAGTGCAAGCGGACCTCTTCCTCGTTCATGCCGATGATGTCTTCCTGGTTCAGCGCCGCTTCCGGAATCTTGGGCGCAAGCTCGGCCTTGATGGAGGCTGTCACCGAGGTGGCATCCTGGTTCAGCGCAGCCGAGTAGGAATTTTCATCAAAGGCGATCAGGAGCTTGTCCGGCGGAATCTGTTTGATCAGTTCTTGTTTAATGATTTCGCGCGCCCGCGCTTCGTCGTAGGAAAACGCGCTCACGGTTCCTTTGGCGGTCATGGAAAAGGACTTGATGTTGCGGGTTCCGACTTTCGCGCTCGCGGCGACCTCGGTTACTGCAAGCGAGAGCTTGCTTGGGTCAACGCGAGTCCCGGCTGCTTCAAGCGCTTCGCGTCCTTTTTCAAGCAGTGTCTGCTCCAGCGCCGCTTGCGCCCTGTCGTACGCAGGCTGGGTGAGGGACTGCACAGGTATTGTGCCTCCAGTGAAGGCCTCGGAAACCTCGGCATAGATTTTGTCCTTGAGGTGGGGGAGCGCTACCACCTGGAACCGGCCGGCGGACGCATCAATCTCTCCGCTGGCCCCGGGCTTGTCCGCGTACGCAGCCACGGTGCGCTCTTCTCCGCGCGGGACCGTTACTTGCTCGCGCGTCTTGAGGAGCGTGCCGGCATCGTTTTGGAACCGGGTGTTGGCAACCAGGAGCTGGTTGCGGTCCGTGGTGGTGTTGAACACAGTGATCGTGCCCCGGGCCTGCCTGTCTTCGGTTTCGTTTTCGTCAATCGCAAACTCCTGGGTATGGGAAATTTCCGCGTTGGTGGTGGATCCGCTGATTGCGAGGGGTACTGCGGACGCTGCCGGGTCAGCGGCAATGGCAATGGCAATTGAGTGCGACACCGTATCCCGCGCCGGCACAATCTGCACGGTTGCCTGTGACAAAGAGAAGTACAGAATGATGATGATGAGGTTCACCGTGAGAATCAAAAAGTTCACCGCGAGCTTGCGGTAGGATTTGAGCTCCATGGTCTTGACGAGCTTTTTTTTGGAAGTCTCCACCTTCTTCTTGGTGCTTTTCACGATGTCCATTGCCATACTGTGTGCTACGTAATGCTGATGCAGCCTTCTCCGATGAGGGTTGCGAGCTCCTCTGCGAGCCCCTGCCCCGTATCCACGCGCATGGGCAGCTTGAGCTTCGTGGCCCCGTTCACGTGGAGGATGACTTGGGTTGTGCCACTCTCACGGTACAATATTTTTTTGATTTGATCAAGCTGCCCGGGGTCTGTGGGCTCCTGGAGGCGGATGTGCATGGTAACGCGCTTCCCAGGCGCCTGGGCGCGCGCGCGCGCCTCGGTTGAGAGCGTTTCAGCGCGGTCAACAATGAGCTGGAGCTTGCCCTGCCTGTTTTCCGGCTTTCCGGTCACCGCGAGCAGAGAATCGGCTTTCCACAGCATGCGGTGCTCGGCATAGGTCCTGGGGAATATGATGAGCTCAATGCTGCCCGTGGTATCCTCAAACGTCGCGAACGCCATGGGATCTCCCTTCTTGGTGGTGATTTCCTTGACGCTTGAGAGGTACCCGAAGAACGTGACGCTCTCTCGCGCGTCCGGGGCAACGGAGTTGATGTGGTTCGGGCTTTCGGCGAGGAGGTCCGCATACTTCGCGAGGGGGTGGCTTGAGAGGTACAGTCCGAGGAGCTCCTTTTCCCACGCAAGCGCCTCATCCTTGTTTTCCTCCGCAGCCGCGAGGGTGAGGCCGTGCTGGCGCGCTTCCGATCCCCCGAACAGGCTCTCCTGGTTGCGGCTCGCCGCTTCGTGGGCGTTCCGGCCGTAGGCGAGGAGCTTTTCTATGTTCGCAAAGAGCGTGGCGCGTTCCGCGAGGCTGCCAAGCGCGCCCGCTTTGATGAAGCTCTCCAGGGATTTCCGGTTCAAATCGCGGTCCGTGACGCGTTCCAGGAAGTTCGCAATGTCCGTGAACGGGCCGTTCTTCTTGCGCTCCGCGATAATCACATCCACGATGTGGTTGCCGACGTTCTTGATGCCGCAGAGCCCGAACCTGATGGTTGCATCGTCAATCACCGTAAAGTCCGCAAAGCTCTCGTTTACGTCCGGCGGCAGCACGGTGATGCCCAAGGCTCGGCACTCCGTGACCGCTTCAGCCACTTTTTCTATGTCGTCCGATTCCGCGCTCATGAGGGCCGCCATGAACTCCGCGGGGTAGTGCGCCTTCATGTACGCGGTCTGGTATGCGACCACGCCGTAGGAGCAGGCGTGCGCCTTGTTGAACCCGTATGCCGCGAACGGCTCAATGAGCTTCCAGAGCGCCTCGGCGTTTTGGCGCGAGAGGCCGCCGTGCGCCTCGCAGCCCTTGGTGAACTTGTCCTTTTGCGCGGCCATCTCCTCGGGGATTTTTTTGCCCATGGCCTTGCGGAGCTTGTCCGCCTCCTCCCAGTTGTAGCCCGCGATGTCTATGGCAATGTACAGCACGTCGTCCTGGTACGTGATGATGCCGTAGGAATCTTTGAGAATGGTTGCGAGCCGCGGATCCAGGTGCGTGATGAGGCTGGGGTTGTGCTTGCGCTCAATGAACGCGGGGATTGATTCCATGGGCCCGGGCCGAAACAGGGCAACCATGGCCATGATGTCCGTGATTTTGCTCGGCGCAAGTTCCACGAGGTAGCGCGTCATGCCGCTCCCGCCGAGCTGGAACATGCCCATGGTCCGGCCCCTTGCCAGGAGCGCGAACGTCTTTGCGTCATCAAACGGAATTTTTTCCAGCTTGATGTCTGCGTTTTTCGTCTTCCGCACGAGCGTGATGGCGTTGCCGAGGATGGATAGGTTGCGGATGCCTAAAAAGTCCATCTTCACGAGGCCCGCCTTTTCCACGGCGTGCATCTCGTACTGGGTGATGATGTTGTCGCCGCCCGTCTCCCGCTGCAGGGGCGTGAAGTCCGTGAGCTCGGTGGGGGAGATCACTACGCCGGCCGCGTGCACCGAGGGGTGCCGCGCGCACCCCTCAATGCGCTTGGATGAGTCTATGAGCCGACGCGCCTGCGAATCGTTCTGGTACGCAAGCCCGAACTCCGGGGATTCTTTGAGCGCGCGCGCGATGGTCATGGCAAACCCCTGGCGGCCGAAGGGAATCATTTTGGCGAGCCGGTCGCAGAATTCGTAGGGATACCCCAGGGCGCGCCCCACGTCGCGAACCGCACCCCGCGCCATCATGGTGCCGAAGGTGCAGATCTGCGCGACCTTGTCCTTGCCGTATTTTTTGCGCACGTAGTCCAAAACTTCGCTCCTGCGGTTATCCGCGAAATCCATGTCAATGTCCGGAGCAGAAGGCCGGAACGGGTTCAGGAACCGCTCAAACGGCAGCTGGAACACCATGGGGTCAACCGTGGTGATGCCAATCACGTACGACACTAGGGAGCCGGCAGCGCTGCCGCGCACCGTGGCGATGATGCCCTTTCCGCGCGCCCAGTTGGTGAAGTCCGCAAAAATCAAAAAGTAGGTGGCATACCCCTTGTGCTTGATGATGCCGAGCTCATAGTCCACGCGCTCGCGGCACTGCTGCGGCGGGGTTGGCCCGTACTTCTCAACCAGGCCCTCCTGCGCGAGCTTCTGCAGGTAGTCGTCCGCAGAGAGTCCGTCCGGCGGCTCAAAGAGCGGGAAGTGGAAGCTGTCAAGCACGAGTTCGAGGTTGCACGTTTCCGCGAGCCGGACAGTCTCCTCAATCACCTCGGGATTGTCCGGGAACGCGGCAGCCATCTCTTCCTCGCTCTTCATGGACAAGTCCACGCCCGTCATGTTGAGCCTATTGGCATCGTGCACGGTCTTGCCGGTTTGCACGCACACGAGGATGTCCTGTGCCTCGGCGTCCTTTGCGCTCACGTAGTGCGAGTCATTGGTCGCAATGGCCGGGATATGGCGCTCGCGCGCAATGGCGAGCAGCACTTCGTTCACCTTGGTTTGTTCGGGGATCTCGGGGTGGGGCTGGACTTCCACATAGAAATTCTCCTGGCCGAAGATTTTTTGGTACTCGCGGATGCGCTCCAGGGCGCGGTCAACACTGCCCGCGAGGATCATCTGCGGAATTTCTCCCTGGAGGCAGCTCGTGGTGGCGATGAGCCCCTCGGCGTATTGCGCGAGGAGCTCCTTATCAAACCGCGGCTTGTAGTAGAAGCCTTCCAAATGAGCGCGGCTTGAGAGCTTGAGCAGGTTCTTGTAGCCGGTGAGATTTTTGGCGTACAGAATCTGGTGGAACGGCTTTTCCCCGGCTGTCCGGTCGCGCATGGAGCGCGGGGCAAGGTAGCCTTCCATGCCGATGATGGGCTTGATGCCTGCTTTGCGCGCTTTCTCGTAGAACTCTATTGCCCCGTAGAGCACCCCGTGGTCAGTCAATGCCAAAGCAGGGGAACCGAGTTCCTTTGCGCGGGCAATCATGTCGTCAATTTTCGGCAGCCCGTCCAGGAGGGAGTAGTGGGAGTGGCAGTGGAGGTGTACGAACGGCATATGGCAGTACTCATCGTACCAGATTGGGCACCACGAGTCCACTGCCGCGGGGGCGGGCTATTCCTCTTTGCCCTTCTTTTTCTTTTTCGGCTTTGGTTCGGACTCCATGTAGGCGCGCACGTACTCGGCGAGCTCTTTTATGCCGGTTGCCGCGAGCTTGAACACGGCCGACCCCACCTGGAGTTTTTCGCGCGCGAGCTCAATCACTTCCCAGAGCGCTTCCACGCGGGCGCGGATGTCGCGCGTCACGCGCCGCGCGTCGCGCAGCGACATGGCGAGGTAGTACAAGGACCAGGCCAAAAAGAATCCAACCACGAGCGCCACCCCTGCGAGCGCGTAGAAGAGGATATCTTGGGTTGTCTGGATTGGCGGCAGCATACGCACGCAGTATATCATACTATCCGGTTTTGTGGTATAGTAGCGTCATATGGTGATACAGCAGTACCAGGATCCTTCGGTGAACCAAGCTCTCAAGTTCGGCTTTTGGTACCAGGAGCACCGGCACGAGTTCGCACGGGCCGCGCTCGGCGCGCTCATCGCGGTAAACGCGCTGTTTTGGGCGTACGCGCTGTACGGGGCGGGAACGCTGGTCGTGGGCATGCGAGGAGACGAGCGTTTGTACGCGGAGCTCGTTGGCGCGCCCTCTGACGTTGTTGCCCTGCACCAGTCGTTTGCTCCCGAGGAGCTTGTGGTGGAACATGTTGCCGCCCTTGCGAGCGCGTCCGAGCAGAGCGAGGCGTCCGCTCTCCGCGCGGATTTTTTGGCGCTCGTTTCTAACCCCAACCCGGGCTGGATTGCGCGCGTTGCGTACTCGTTCCGGTGGGGAGGGGGCGAAACCGAGCTAAGGGAGGGGATCGTGCTCCCGGAATCCGAGGCCTATCTCGCTTCCTTCGGCGCCCTGGTTTCGGGCGTGCCCGCGGATAGCGAGCTCGCTGCCGATGTCGCGTGGGAGCGCGTGCGGGATCCGAGTGTACTCGTGCGCCCGGCCGGAGTGCTCCAAAGCATCACCGTGGAAACGTCCGAGGCAGCCGCGCGCGCCGGGGTCACTGACATGCGCGCAGTGGTTGCGAACGAGAGTCCGTACACCGTGATCACGCCCTCTCTGATCCTCGTTGCCACGCGCTTCTCCGGGGAGCCCCTTGCGGCATGGCTGCACATGGAGACCATTGCGTCCGGCGAGCGCATCACGACCCAGCGCAGGTTCGCCCGCAGCCTTCCGCCTTCGCTTGAGGTTTCCGTGTACCCGGTGTTTGAATTTTTTGACGACGGGGCGTACCAGCTGCGCGGTTCTGGTTTCACCCCGCTCTAACTCTTTTTCCGTATGCGCGTGACGGTACGAGACGCTCTCGCTCGGATTGACTGGTGGCTCCTCGCCGCAGTGCTCGCGCTCTCGGGCACAGGGCTGGTTTTGATGTACAGCCTGGGCTCTCACGAAGACTCGCGGTTCCTGCGCCAGCTCGTTTTTCTGGGGCTCGGGCTCTCTCTCCTCGTCGGGTTTCAGTTTCTGGATTCGCGCTTCTGGCGTAACGCGTCAGTGGTCTTCTACGCGCTCACGGTGGCGCTGCTTGCGGGGCTCGTGCTTTTCGGAGAGCCGACGCGCGGCGCGCGCGGATGGATTACCTTCGGTTCCATCGGGTTCCAGCCCGCGGAGGCCGCCAAGCTCGCTGTGGTCCTCGCCCTCGCGGCCACGCTGGAGCGGCTGCGCTTTGATCTCGCGCGGGCATCGGACGTCGCTGCCACGCTCATCATCGCCGGGCTGCCCATGGTCCTCATTGTGCTCGCGCCGGACATTGGCAACGCGTTCATCCTGTTCGCGGTGAGCGCGGCCATGGTGCTCGCCACGGGCCTGGACAAGAAAAAGCTGTTGCTCCTCGCCCTTGCTGCGGCCGTCTCGCTCGCCATTGGCTGGTTCGGGGTGCTCGCCCCCTACCAAAAGGAGCGCATCCGCACGTTCCTTTCCCCGCAGTCCGATCCGCTGGGTTCGGGCTACAACGTCATGCAGTCCGTGGTCGCCATCGGCTCGGGAGGCTTTTTCGGCCGGGGCTTGGGCCTGGGCACACAGAGCCAGCTCAACTTCCTTCCGGAGCAGGAGACGGACTTCATTTTTGCGGCAGCGGCCGAAGAGCTCGGGTTTCTCGGGGCGTCGCTCCTCCTCGCGGCGTACGCGTTCCTGCTCGCGCGGCTCTGGCGCATACAGGCGGCCGAGCGCAACCCGTACGCGGCCTTTGTGGCCCTCGGCGTGCTCGTGATGTTTTTCGTCCAGGCAGTGGTGAACATCGGCATGAACATGGGGCTGTTCCCGGTGACCGGGGTCACGCTGCCCCTGGTTTCCTACGGCGGGAGCTCGCTCGTCACGAGCTGCGCGGCCCTCGGCGTGGTGCTCTCGGCGCGGACGCGCCTGTCCTCTTGACCTCGACTGGCTTTTGAGTTATACTGTAACTGTTTTGAAACACACATCGCACCATATGCCGCACTCCCCCTACCAGCAGTCCTCATCATCACTGGAGAATCTGCGCCTCATCTCGTACTGCCCGCTGTGCAGCACGCACTACAATCCGAGCGAGGCCACGGTGCTCGAGGAGAAGGGGGGCACGCACCTCATCCACGTGTCGTGCCGCAAGTGCGGAAGTTCCATTGTGGCCGTGATTATGACCGGCGGCATCGGGGTTTCAAGCGTCGGCTTGATCACGGATTTAACCGGCGAAGACGTGCTCCGGTTCAAGTCAGCCTCGCCCATCTCAAGCGATGACGTGATAGAGGCGTACGAGCTCACCCGCGAGCGGCCCGAGCACGAGCAGTTTCTTGATTTTTAAATTCCACTATGTCAGCAACCATCATCCTCAAACAACGCACACCGCACGGCACCACCGGCGCCCGCTTCCTGCGCGCGAGCGCGCTGGTCCCCGGGGTGCTGTACGGCGACCACATTGCAAGCCGCCATTTTTCGGTTGACCTGAAAGACTTTCCGAAATTGCGCAGCGCGGGCGGCTCAAGCGGCCTCATTGACGTGCAGCTTCCCGGCGAAGACGGGGCCGTGAAAGCCATTGTGCAGGACATCCAGACCGACCCGGTGTCGGGCCGTCTGGAGCACGTTGACTTGTACCAGGTGCGCATGGATAAGAAGCTGCACACCGAGGCGCACCTCACGTTTACGGGCGAATCCGCGGCAGTGAAAGACCTGGGAGGCATCCTGGTCAAACAGCACACCGAACTGCCGATTGAGTGTCTGCCCGCTGATTTGGCGACCCACATTGAAGTGCCCATTGGCTCGCTCGCGACATTTGAGAACGTCATCCGCGTCAGGGATCTGGCGCTTCCGAAGGGGATTGCCACTCACCTCCCGGCGGACGAGATTATTGCCGCGGTTTCCGAGCCCCGCAGCGAAGAGGAGCTCTCGCAGCTCTCTGCGGAGATTGTTGCAGGCGCCGGGCCCGAGGTGCTTACCGAGAAGAAGGAGGAAGCGACTGCCGGGGGAGAGGCTGCTTCCGGGGGTACTGTCGCCGCGGACGCGCCCGCAAGCAAAGAGTAACCCCAAGGCCGAGAGACTCATGCAAAAACAAAACGACTCCAGTTTTCGCGTTGGCACGAAAAAGCACCCCCTGGCAAGCACTGGTGTTTTTTTGTTGGTGATTGCGTTCATCTGGTTCGCAAGCTTCAAGCTCATCGGCGGCACCACCGGCGCGGGCTCTCTGTTCGGTTTTGGCGCCACGGGTCCGTCGGCTGCGCCCGCGCCGTTTGCCGCGGACGACGATTACCCCGTGGTGGTGGTGTTTGACAATCACCCGGACGCCATTCCGTACCTCTCGGGAATCTCTTCCGCTCTCGTGGTGTACGAGGCGCTCGCCGAGGGCGGGTCAACGCGGTTTGCGGGCCTGTTTGCGGGCGCCCCCGAGAACACCCCCAAAATCGGACCCGTTCGGAGCGCCAGGCCGTACGTGGTTGAGATCGCAGCGGGCTGGAGCGCGTTCTATCTGCACGGCGGCGGCAGCCCGGAGGCGCTTGAGCTCATCCCCGAGACTGACGTTATTGATTTGAACGAGATTTCAGGGTTGGGCATCCGGTACTTCTGGCGCGACGACGCGATTCCGCGGCCGCACAACTTGTTCACGTCCGGGGACTTGATAGCCTTGGGCATTGCGGATTTTGAACTGCTTGGGCAGCTGCCCGCCGAAAAGCTCTCCTGGCAGTGGAGCGATGATGCGCCGGAACCCAAAAAAGACGAACGCGTGAGCGCCAGCCGCATCTACGTTGATTTTTCCGAAAACACGGAGTTTGACGCTTCGTATGAGTATGATCCCGGCTTTCGCCGCTACAATAGGTTTATGAACGGGCTGGCGCATCGGGATACTGCGACTGGTTCGCAGATTGCGCCCGCAAACGTCATTGTCCAGCGCGTGCCAGAGGAGGGGTACTATCCGAGCGGGGAGGGCCGCATCTCCATTGAGATGACGGGAACAGGGGACAGTTTGGTGTTTCAGCGCGGGTACGCGATCCGCGGCACGTGGCGCAAGGAATCCCAAAATAGCCAGACTGAATGGTTTGATGCAAACGGCGAGCGCGTGATGCTCGCAACCGGGCAGACCTGGGTGGAAGTGGTGCCTGGCGCGAGGAGCGTCACCTACGAGTAACAGTGTGGCATATAAAGATTAAGCCCCACGAAGTCGTTCTTCGCGGGGCTTTCGGAGCGGCCGTTGTGCCGGTTGAATCGTTTCCCATCTTCCCCTCCCTAGTTGGGCTGTATCTGCTGCGGTACGACTTGCGAACTGATGCGGGCGATGCCGTAGTACCCCCGCTTGACGTTCGGGGGGTGCTCGCGGGCCGTCCCCGCAATCCAGAGAGCTCCGGGAGCAACTGGAGTGAACGTCTCAAGGCTCGTGAACGTGAACGGGACGCTCGTTGCGTCCTCAAAGTACAGGATGACGATGAGATGGTGCTCTCGCCACCGAGACCCCTCTGCGAGCCAGGCCCGCTGTTCTTGGACGCGCTTGATCTGCGCGTTCAGGCACGCGGGGTTCGCACACAAGGGCGGATGCATGGTGTTCATGGAAACCTCCTTGCAGGTTGTGCAAACGGCGCTCCTATCGGGTAGTATGCACCACGCGCTTAGTTTGTCAAGCGTACTACGCGGTCAAAGCCGGACAGATCTTTGATGATGGCGCAGCGTACGCCGCATTGTGCCGCGAGTTTTTTGATGCGTTCGGTTTGGCGCGGGTCAAACTCAAGAAACGCGCGGCCGTTTTTATTGAGTAGCGCGTGAAGCTGCCGCATCAATGCTGCGATAGCGTCGAGGCCCAAAGCGTCGCGCCCGCCTGATTCCCCCTCCTTTATTAAGGAGGGGGTGAGGGGGTGGTCAGAGTCCGCGCCGCCAAGGTATGAAATTTCGGGCTGGAAAACCACTTCTTCGTCATCTGTCCATCCTTTGCGCCATCCATAAGGCAGGTTTGCGGCGATAATGTCAACAGGCTCGTGCAACGGCTCACCCAGTGAGCCGATCAAAAATGCGATGCGTTCCATAAGCGGCCTCGTCGCTTGGGGCGGCGAGGCCGCTTCAATGCGGCCGTGATGCTCTGCGTTCTTTTCGGCAACGGCAAGCGCTTCGTCGGATATGTCAGTTGCGATGATTCGGGCGCTTGGAAACTCCAAGGCCAGTGTTACGGCAATGCAGCCTGAGCCCGTGCCAATATCAGCAATCACGCCGTCAAACTGTTTTGGCAGTTCGCGTTTGATCGCATCAATCAAGTCTTCGGTTGAGGGTTTGGGGATGTGCACGCGCTCATCAACGTAAAACCGCCGGCCGTAAAATTTTTTCTCGCGGATAAGATAGGCGACTGGCTCGCGTTCGGCTCGCCGCGCAACGAGGCCGTCAAACGCGCGCGCCTGTTCGTCATGCAGGCTCTGTTCGGGGCGGGTGAGCGCAAACTCGCGTGGTTTTTTCAACACGTGCGCCAAGAGCACCTCGGCGTCAAGGTCCGGGGTTTCCAGGCGCTTGAGTTTTGCGCGCGCATCAGCCAGCGCCTCTCCGATGGTCATGCCGCCATCCGCTTTTTCACGTCTTCCGCGGCCAGGGCGTCAATCACCTCATTGAGCTTGCCGTCCATAATGGCGGCTATGCCGTGCCAGTTCTGCTTGATGCGGTGGTCTGTGATGCGGTCCTGCGGAAAGTTGTAGGTGCGCACCTTTTCGCTCCGGTCGCCGGTTCCGATCTGGCCTTTCCGCTCGTCGCGCTCCTCCTTTGCCCGCGCCGTCTCGTAGTGGCTGGCAACGCGCGTCCGCATTACCATCATGGCTTTTTCGCGGTTCTGCTGCTGGGATTTTTCATCCTGCATGGACACGGTAATGCCGGTGGGAAGGTGGGTCATGCGTATGGCCGAATAGGTGGTGTTCACGCTCTGGCCTCCGTGGCCGCGCGCGGTTGAGGTTTCAATCTTCAGATCCTTGGGGTCAATGTTCAAATCCAGTTCTTCGGCTTCAGGCAGCACCGCAACCGTGGCCGTGGACGTGTGCACGCGGCCGCTCTTTTCGGTTTCCGGCACCCTTTGCACGCGGTGCACGCCGCTTTCAAACTTCAAGCGCGAGTACGCGCCCTGGCCCGCGATTTCAAAAATCACTTCCTTAAAACCCCCGATGCCGATTCTGCTCGACGACAGCATGTTCACCTTCCAGCCGTGCGCCTCTGCGAAACGCGAGTACATGCGGAAGAGCTCCGCGGCAAAGAGCGCGGATTCATCCCCCCCTGCCGCAGCCCGGATTTCCACGATTATGTTCTTGCCGTCGTTGGGGTCCTGGGGCAGGAGCGCGTTTTCAAGCTCGCGCGTGAGCTCTTCGCGCTGTTTTTCGAGTGATGCGATTTCTTCGTCCGCGAGCACGGTCATGTCCGGGTCAGAGGACTCTTTTTTGGCGGCGTGCGCTTCAGAGAGCGATTTGATGACCCGCTCGTAGCGCTCGCCGAGCACAACCTTTTCCTTGAGCTCGCTGTATTCCCGGGACATACTTTTCAGCGCGCGCGGATCGCTCGCCACGTCAGGACTCTGGAGCTTGTGCTCCAGTTCCGCAACGCGCACTTTGAGTTGGTTGATTCTGTCAATCATATCCTAATTCCCCCTCCTTTACCAAGGAGGGGGCAGGGGGTGGTAGAAATGAGTTATTTTGCGTCCAGGTTCGCTTTTATCTTTTCCAGCTTTTCGCGGTTTCCGAGCGGGGCAGCTTCTGCTTTCTCATCAACCTTCTTTTTCCTGCCGCGAGTTTTAATGCCCTCGGTCTTCTTGACCATGGCCTGGAAGCGCTCCACCCGGCCGGCCGTGTCAATCAAATTCTGCTTGCCCGTGTAGAACGGGTGGCAGTTGGAGCAGATTTCCGTGCGGATTTCTTTCATGGTTGAGCCAACCTGAAACGTGTTGCCGCATGCGCACACGACTTTTGCGTCCGAATAGTAGGTTGGGTGGGTGTCCTTTTTCATACCAGAGTAGTGTACCAGAAACGCGGGAATAATGCAAGTACGGGGGTCGCGGGCCGCTTTACATGCGCATGCGTCATGGTAAGATGGTAAGCCAACCACATCAGGCGGTTGTGTTCCTTGAGATGCAGTATCATAACGAGAAAGAGAGGGCACGCTCGTGAAGATGTTCGCGAGATTTCTGTTGTGTTGCTTGTGCGTTCGTGCACCGGCAGGCGCGTCGTCGGTGGTTGTTCTGCCGCCATCTGTCGACACGTTCGGTTTCTGGGTTGATGAAAACGTGTTCGGCAGTGAGTTCGGTGATTTGCACTTTGAGCACGTCTGGCTCACCATCGGAGGGATGGTTGTGGATACGGTTACCTGCGATACCACGATCGGAGTTCTGGTGCAGGCGCCCCAGGGGCCTCCCAAGCAGGTGCATGATCTGCGGCTGCACCGGCTGCACCCGTTTTTGGCCATGCCCTGGGTCAGCGAGTTCGTGGTGGGGAAGCAGATTCCGCCGTTCGGCCGGGAGTGGCCGGACATCCGCATTGATCGCATTGGTGCGGTGCGGTACACAGGGCTTTCGGACTCGCTCGTGGCCAGGGACAATGGTTTCAAACTCAACCTTCGGCGCGGACGAACGAGCGGATCTCTTGCGCTCTTTCTGGGGGACCGCATCGGCGGGTACGTGAAAGAGCGGGACAACACGCACCGGCACTACTATGTCCGCGGAAGGTATGAGTTGCCGTACGGCGTGGTCGCGGGCGCAAGCTACCGCTGGAGCACCCTGGACC